>DASPOW010000264.1:0-4552 GCA_035625855.1 Candidatus Methylomirabilota bacterium
GACATGGCCAGTGAACCCTTGCCGCCGACGGAAGGCAAACCGACCTTCGGCCCGGGCTGGCTGGAAATTACCGCGCCGGTGTTGGTGCCGCTGCCGCTTGCCGAAGGCGGAGCCACCGCGGAGCCGATGTCCATCGGTCCGCCCACACCTGAACCTTTATGTCCTAGGCCGGAACCGCTGGCGGAGCTTCCTCCGCCGAGCGACGGCGGTGGCGGAATCACATTGTTGGCGAGAAGAGTGCCCCCAGGAGCTCCGTTTCCGCCGCCGGTATTTCCCGCGCCGCCGCCCGGACCGGAAAGCGACGGAGGCGGAGGAACCACGCCCGGCGGACCGAGCATAGGTGCGGCGGATGCTCCGACCGGGCGCGTGCCGGTGCCGCCGGCCATGCCGTCGGAGGGCGGCGGACCGATCACTTTTGCGCCCAGCGACGCGCCCGAGCCATTGCGCAAGCCGCGCGGATTGCCACCGCCAACGCTGGGCGGAGGCGGCACTACGTTCGTGGCGGCCGCAGCCGCTGTGCCGCCGCGTGTGTCGCTCGAAGTCACGGCCGGAGGCGGCGGCACGACCTCATTGGGGCCAAAGATTTTGCCGATCAGGCTGCTCATGAACGATCCGCCGCTCGATTGCGATGGTGGCGGAGGCACAATCGCCTTCGACGGATCGGCCGCGCTGCCGCCGGCCAGCCGGCGGATGTCCTGCGCGGCGTCGGCTGAGGGTGGCGGGGCGATGACCGTCGGGGCAGGCATCGTCAGTGCGGAATTTCGGGTTGAAGCGCGCTCCGGCGCCGAAACCGGCGGCGGCACCACCGCTGCGTTCGCCATTTGCACCGGCGAGCGCGTGACCTCGCGGCTCACATTGTTGGGCGCAGGCGGAATCACGCTGGCATTGAGCGCCGGAGCCGCCCGTCCTTTATCGCGCGTGGCGCTCGGGGCAGGCGCAACCACGGTTTCGGCCAGAGACGGCGCGGTCAGCGTGCGGTCGCGGCTGACATTCGGCGCCGGCGGAATGACCGCCGTGCTGAGTGCAGGCGCCACGAGCGTGTGATCATTCGATACCTTGGGCGCGGGCGGGATCACGCTCGCGCTCAGATTCGGGGCCGAGCGGAACGGATCGCGCGGGGTCACCGGCGAGGGAGGAATAACCGCGTCCAGCTTGACGCCGCTACGCGTGTAGTCGCGGACCGCATTCGGCGGAGGAGCGACTGCCGTCACCGGAAACGTGAGCGCGGTACGCGTGGAGCGCAGTCCCTGGGATGGCGGCGGACCCGGATCGGGCTTGATGGCCAGCAGGTTGGCCACCGCATCGCGCGACGCAGGGAGCTTCAGGTTGGGCGCATCGACGACCCGGGGCGTGAGCGAACCGCCGCGGACGATGCGGATGGTCTGCGTGCGGTGGTGCGCCTCCTGCCCGCCGGCGCGGCCGCTCGTACCCGCCTGCGCTCCGCCGAGATCTTCGGTGCGGGGCAGCTCGTCGCCGGAATAATAGATAACGTCGTGACTCGAGAGCCGCGGCGCAACGTAGGGGCGCAGCTCCTCGATCTTCACCCGGATCACGATCGCAGCGAAGATCAGGAAAGCCTCCAACAGCATGGTTGGAACCATCCCCCGAAACGGAAACATCCCGTAGGGAGCCTCGCCTGCCAGGCGCGCCTCGGAGCGGGCCAGGGCCGGGCCGATCGCCGTCTTGAACTCCTGCCAGGGCGAGGACCAGTCGACCAGCAGCTTGGGCACTTCGTGCAGTTCCACGGCCTCTTCGAGTTGGGGTGTTTCAATCACGACGGTTTCAATCACGCGGGCTGTACTTTACCATCCTTCGTTGCGGTGATCTCAATTCTATCCCCGACCGCGGTTCCGGTTTGCGCCAAGGTGCGGCAGGGAAGTTCGAGAACCGACGCAGCTTCCAGCCGGACCGGGGCGAAGCGCCAGGGGCGCATTTCCGCCTGGATGTGGACCACATTCATGCTGCCGTCCAGATAGACGACGTCAATCGGGAACCCCATCGCTAAAGTATGAACGCCGTGGCAGGGGACAATCCAGAGTCCGAAGCCGTTACGGAAGTCATTCGCCGCGACCCCAACCAGCCCCCGCAGGCGAGTCCAGTGCGTGTCGGCCACAGCCACGGCCGTGGCCAGGCAGGTCTGGCGGGTGCGATTGAATGCCTGTCTTTGCGGGGAAAAAACCGCCATGAATTCCTGAACTCCCCGGGGATGATCGGGCCTGCTATCGGCCGCCGCTGACCGGTCCGAGTTGCCGGATCAGCTCAATCACGGCCGGGCCAATGGTGACAAAAATAATCGACGGCAGAACAAATATCACGAGTGGGGGAACCATCTTGATCGTGGTTTTGGCAGCCTGTTCTTCGGCGCGTTGCCGGCGTTCCGTGCGGAGGGAATCGGAATGCACCCGGAGGGCCTGGGCCACGCTGGTACCGAAGCGATCGGTCTGGATCAGTGTACCAACAAGGGAGCGGATATCGTCAACACCCGTTCTTTCCACCAGATTGCGCAGGGCTTCGGCGCGGGGCTTGCCGGCCCGCATCTCGAGATTGACCAGGTGGAATTCATCGCTGAGGTCGGGGTGGGCGTGGTGCAGGTCCTGGCCCACGCGCATCAGGGCCTGATCCAATGCGAGGCCGGCCTCGACGCAGATGACAGTGAGGTCGAGGGCGTCGGGGAGGCCGAGGCGGATGCGCTGCTGGCGGTCCTTAATCATGCGCTTCAGAAAAAAGCGCGGCAGAATGAAGCCAAGCGCGGTAATGCCTATCAGCAGAGGAAGATTGTCGAATCCGGAGAACACGACGACCAGGGCAAAGGCAATGCAGGCCATGAGCACGCGGGCGCCGAAGTAATAGTTCACATGGATCGCCTCGCGCAGCCCCGCCTGGATCAGCCAGGCTCGGGTACGCGATACGTCTGCCGGGGAAAGAGGTATCGCCTTGCTGAGGGGATCGAGTGCCTGCTCGATACGCTCCCGGATGGCCGGTTTGGTCTCGGCCGGCTGCTGCAGGGCGCCGCCCAGGGCGCGCAACCGGGCGCCCAGCACGGAACTGGGCGTGACCACCGCCGCGCCAAAGGCAAACACCACCACCACGATGGTCACGAACACGATGATGGTCAGCGTCAACGGCATCGTTAGTCCTGCTTAACTCGCCACCCTGGCTGCGGGCGATGACAACGCCCGTAGTTCGGGCTCGGTCAGTTTGTACAGCGGCGGCCGGGGCACGCCGAGCAGCGCCAGATAGACATAGATTTCGCCGCGATGATGAATTTCGTGCTCCACCATGGCCCGCAACAGCTTCCACGCGGTAATGGGATGGCCTTCCGGGCTCGTGCCTTTGCGCTGCAGATCCTCGGGCGTCAACGGGCGCAGCAAATTCACGGTTTCGGCGTGCATATGTCGCATGAATGCCAAAGTGCCGTCCTTTCCCTGCGCCAGGTCGGTTCCGCAGCCGGAATAACGGCTCGGTCTGCCGAGCACGTTTTCGGCAAACACGTAGCGTTCGGTCGCTGCGATATGCCGGGCCAGATCGCCGGGAGAAAACACTCCCGGAGAGTGGCGCCATTCGAGTTTGTCCTCCGGCACAAGGGAGACGACGCGCAGCGTGCGCTCGCGAATGCTCTCGAAGTACGGAAGAAACGTCGCGATGTCGAGAATCTCCATGCCTAGACCTGAATACGAATAATCTTGCGAATCACGAAGTATCCCACCGTCTGCAAAGTGATGCCGGCCACGAGCAGCGTGTGGCCGATGGGGTCGACGAAAAGCGGGCGAATGAAACTTGGATTGAGCACCAGCATGACCGTAACAATGATGGGCGGCATGCCCATCAGCAGAGCCATGGTGAGCCGTCCCTGGGCGGTGTAGACCCGCACCTGGCGCTGGATCTTGAAGCGCTCGCGGATGACATACGAAAGGTTGTCGAGAATCTCGGCCAGGTTGCCGCCCGTCTCGCGCTGCAGCATGACGGCGGTAACGAAGAACTTCACGTCGACCAGGGGCACGCGCTCGGTCAGATTGAGCAGGGCGTCGCGCACGGGCATGCCGAACTTCTGTTCTTCGTAGAGCTGGCGGAACTCGCCGGCGACGGGCTCGGCGACCTCGTTGGTAATCATCTCGAGCGCGGTAGTGAAGGCGTGTCCGGCACGCACCGCGCGAGCCAGCGTATCGATGGCCTCGGGAAAGAGCTCTTCGAATTTCTCGAAGCGCTTGTTCCGGCGGAACGACGCGTACGCGTAAGGGATTAAGGCGGCGATCAGGAAGGAGAACACGGCCACCTCGGTGCGTTTGCCCAGGATGTAGCCGAGGATCGCGCCGCCGACTCCGGCCAGGGCGCAGATGCCGAGAAAATTGCCGGCGCGCACTGTCATTCCCGCCTGAGCCAGCGTCTTCTGAATCGCTGAAACGCGCTCGGAACGGCGCAGCAGGGTATCGAGGACGGGAATATTGCTGAGCTGCTCGTCGCGCACCAGCGCCAGTTCTTCTTCGGCGGTGCGCTCGGCGCCCTTGCGTTCGCCGGCCAGGCGTTCCTTGATCAGGCGGGCGCGGGCGCTGCG
>DASPOW010000265.1:0-2160 GCA_035625855.1 Candidatus Methylomirabilota bacterium
GTACCGGTGAGATGGGACGCGTTGCCGCGGGCAGTGCGAGCGGCGGTGGAAGCAGCGCAGAACAAGAAGGCGGCGGGATTGGTGGTCCTGGACCTGAGCGGATTGGGCGCGTTTACGGACTATTTCGTGATTTGCACCGGCTTCAGCACGCCGCAGACGCAAGCAATTTGCGAAGAGGTGGAGGAGCGGCTGGGCCGCCTGGGGCGCAGGCCGACGCACCGCGAGGGCCGGCGCTCGTCGGACTGGGCGCTGCTGGATTTCGGCAGCTTCGTGGTGCACGTGTTCAGCGAAGAGGCGCGGCGGTATTACGACCTGGAGCGGCTGTGGCGCCCGGCCAAGCGCCTGGAAATTCCTGGCGAGCCCGCCGACGCGTTTCCTGCCTCTCAGGCCGAGGCTCATCCGTAAGGGGTGAAGCCTGCGGCACGCGGGACGACAGCAATGCAGCCGGGCATCCTGACATGAACGCAAGCGAACGCCTGCCGTGGATCGGGCGCGACGCGGCGTCGGTGCGCCTGGCGGAAATCGCGAAGAAGGTCGCGGACGCGCCGACGCTGCTGCTGATTACCGGCGAAAGCGGAACCGGCAAAGACCACTTCGCGCGGCTGGTGCACGAGCTGGGGCCGCGGCGCGACGCTCCGTTTCTGAAGATCGACTGCGCGAGCCTGCCGCCGCAACTGGTGGAGAGCGAGCTGTTCGGGCACGAGCGCGGCGCTTTTACGGGCGCGGCGGAACGCAAGCAGGGCCGGCTGGAGATGGCCGGAGGCGGCACCATCGTGCTCGACGAAGTGGCGGCGCTGGACGCAGGCGCGCAGGCCAAACTGCTGCGGGTGCTGCAGGAGCGGGCGTTCGAGCGGCTGGGCGGCACGGAGACACTGCGCATCGAGGCGCGGCTGATGGCGCTGACGAACTGCGACCTGGGTGCGGCGGTCGCAGCGGGACGCTTCCGCGAGGACCTGTTTTTTCGCTTAAACGTGCTGGCCGTGGCGGTGCCTCCGCTGCGGGAAAGGCGGGAGGACATCTTGCCGCTCGCGGAACACTTCCTGGCGGCGCTCGGAACGATGCACGGGCGACCGGGGATAACCCTCGACGAAGGAGCGCGCCGCCTGCTGGTCGCATACGCTTGGCCGGGCAACGTACGGGAGCTGCGCAACGCGCTGGAGCGGGCGGTGATTCTCTCCCGGGAGAAAACGCTAACGGCCGACGATTTTCCAGACGCGATGAGGGCGGCCGCTGCGGAGGCGGGCGTGCCACCGGGGGGACTGCGTTCGATCGAGCAGGTGGAGCGGGAAGTAATCGCCGCGACGCTCGAGGCCACGCGCTACAAGATTTCCAAAACGGCGGCGATCCTGGGAATCAGCCGGAAGACCCTGCTCGAGAAGCGCAAGAAATACGGCCTGAAATGAGCCGCGGCGGCGAGTGAAGGATGCGCATCCGCCTGCTGATGGTAGGGAAGACGCGGCGGCCGGAACTGCGCGCGCTGGTGGAGGATTACACCGCGCGGATTCGGCGGAGCAATCCGGTGGAGGTAGCGGAAGTGCGGGACGCGGCCGCTGCAGCTAAGAAGCTGGACGCGGACCGGGCGGCAACGGTCGTGCTGCTCGACGCCGGAGGAAGGCAGCCGGACTCCGAGGAATTCGCGAAATGGCTGGCGCGGCTGCGCGACACGGGAACGCGCGAGCTGGTGTTCCTTTGCGGTAGCGCCGAGGGTTTTCCGGAGGAGTTGCGGCGGCGGGCGCAGCACAAGCTTTCGCTGGGGGCGATCACGCTCTCGCACGAACTGGCGCGGGTGGTGCTGGCCGAGCAGATTTACCGGGCTCTTGCCATCCTGTCGGGAAGCCCGTATCCGAAGTGAGGCGCGGCAGGACACCTTCCACGGGCCGCGCGAAAACATTTTTCTTGACCAAAGCCGAGGGGTGTCCTAGGTTGCGGCGCAAACGCACAGGCGCGGAGGCTTCTGTTCGTTTCGTCGCTTAAATCAAGGCGTGGAGGCAAGACGGATGAACCGACCGACAGGAGTAACGATTCTTGCAGTTCTGGCGTTTTTGGGGGCGGCTCTTTGCGTGCTGCTCGGTCTGGGCTTTTTGCTGGGAGGTGCGGCGATATCGAGAATGATGGAATCCGCCGGGGGCGTGGTGATTACCGCGAGCATGGGCGCGGTGA
>DASPOW010000266.1:0-4436 GCA_035625855.1 Candidatus Methylomirabilota bacterium
GTGAAGAGTGCCCGTGTAAGCCAGTTGTCCTAGGTCGATTGTAGTTGCGGAAGACTTAGCCGGGCAGCCTCGAGCTGGAAAAAGCTGCGGCCGGAACCGTGCGGCTACCCTTGCGGAGTGCGCGCTTGCATTTGCCTGCGCCTTGAATGGTCTCGCAACCGCGTGTTATAAAGGAAAGGAAGCGGCCTTAGTATAGTGGTAGTACGGAACCTTGCCAAGGTTCAGGTGTCGGTTCGATTCCGATAGGCCGCTCCAGAATCTCCCGAGTTTTCCTCAACCCCTGGATTTCCTCCCGACTTTTTTGTGAAAACTACGCTCGACGCCTTTACAATTCCCGCGAGCGCGGCGGCAAATGACACAACGAATCGTCGCGGTGGGAAGCACGCGCAAACCCAAACTGAGTGCGGTTTCCGAGGCGCTTCGAGCGATTGCTTCCAGCCTTGAGCCGGATTCGCGCTTTGAGGTGGTTGGAATCGACGTCGAGAGCGGCGTGCGGCACACTCCGCTGAGCCGGGAGCACTCGATGCGGGGCGCGAAGCAGCGGGCTGAGGCGCTGCAACGCCTTGCTGCCGAACGCGGGCAGAACTGGTCATATTTCGCCGGCCTTGAGGGCGGATTCGACGTCTTGCAGGTCGAAGGGCGGCGGCGAGTGTTCCTCGAGAGCTGGGCCTACATAAGCGACGGCAAGGACGGGTTCTTTGGGCGCTCGGGCGCCATCGAGGTTCCACAATCCCTGGCCGCTGAAGTTCTGGACCGGGGCGTTGAACTATCCGCGGCGATTGACCGCTACGCCGGTGAACAAGGAATCCGCGACGCACAGGGCGCCTGGGGCGTGCTGTCGGGCAACATCATCACGCGCCAGGAGGCGTTTCGCGTGGCCGTAGTGAGCGCCTTCGCCCCGTTCTACAATAGAGCCATGTATCGCACCGCGGGCGCGGACTAGCGGTCAGGGGCTTCGGCGGGACTCAGACACGTTTTTCGATGGGAGGGAGTGAGCGTGGACATCGTCAAGGGCAACATGGGTTGGATTGAGGTCATCGTCGGGCCGATGTTTTCCGGAAAGAGCGAGGAGTTGATCCGGCGGCTCCGCCGCGCGGAAATTGCGCGCCAGCGGGTGCAGATCTTCAAGCCGGTGATTGACGAGCGCTATGCGGCGGACGAGATCGTCTCGCATTCTGGTCTGGGAATCTCTTCGGAGAACGTGGCGAAAGGCGACGAGGTTCTGGCCAAAGTGCATGCGCGAACGGAGGTGGTCGGCATCGACGAGGCGCAGTTTCTGGGCGAGGAAGTGCTGCACGTCTGCACGAAACTCGCGGACATGGGCAAGCGCGTGATCGTCGCGGGGCTGGATACGGACTACCGCGGGCGGCCTTTCGAGCCCATGCCGAAGCTCCTTTCCGTCGCGGAGGAGATCACCAAGCTGTTGGCGATTTGCGTCCGCTGCGGAAACCCGGCCGTTCATACGCAGCGCCTGGTGGAATCCGAGGAGTTGATCGTGGTTGGCGCCGGAGGCATGTACGAGGCGCGCTGCCGCCGCTGCTTCGAGCCGAACATCGCTCAGGCCAAAAAGGACCCCAGCCCGGTGATGGTCCCTCGCGCGCGCGCTGCTGGAAGCTGAGCGCCGTGAAGATCGAGTCCAGAGCTCCGACCCGCGTGGACCTGGCCGGGGGCACGCTCGATATCTGGCCGCTTTACCTCTACCACCCCGGAGCGGTGACGGTAAACGCGGCAATCACCCGCCGGGCGTCTTGCGTGATCGAAACCCTTGCCGAGGGCGACACCCGCGTCATCCTGGTTTCTCGCGACACGAAAAAGGAAGAGGCGTTTCCGTCTTTTGCGGCCCTGGCCCGCGCGAAGAAATTCCGTCTGCCCCTGCTGGCCGAGCTCGTCAAGATGTTTCCCCCGCAGACCGGATTCACTCTCACGACCGATTCCGAAGCTCCGGCAGGCGCGGGAATCGGCGGTTCCAGCGCCATGGCCGTGGCAACCTGCGCGGCCCTGGACCGCCTCACGAATGCGGGCAAGAGCAAGATCGACTGGATTCATCTCAGCCGCGACGCCGAGGCGATTGTCATCGAGGCCCCGACCGGCACTCAGGATCACTACCCTCCCGCCTTCGGCGGCGCCGCCGCCATTGAGCTGCTTCCGGGGCAGGAGCGCCGCGTCCAACTGAACGTCAATCTCGACGAACTCGAGCGCCGCATCGTTCTTTGCTACACCGGAAAGCCGCGCCAGTCCGGGATCAACAACTGGGAGGTTTACAAGGCCCACATCAACGGACAGAAGAAAGTCCGGCAAAACCTGGCCAAGATCGCCGAGGTGGCTCAGGAAATGCGCACAGTCCTGGAGCGCGCTGACTGGAGCGAAGCTGGCAAGTTGATGCGCGAGGAGTGGGCCTACCGGAAAAGGAACCTTCCCACGATTTCGACGCCGACGATTGACGCGATTATTGCCGGAGCGCGCGCCACGGGCGCCCTGGCCGGCAAAGTCTGTGGCGCCGGCGGCGGCGGCTGCGTTGTACTGTTAGTCGAGCCGGCGGCCAGGGAAGGCGTTGAGGCGGCCGTACAACGCGCGGGAGGACAGGTTTTGCCCATGAAGATCGACCGGCAAGGGGTGCAGGTCAACGCGAACCGGGCCACCTAGCATCTATAGCTTACCTTTTGGGGCGAGGCGTCGTAGAATAGAGACCTCATGCGGGGCTGGCTCGCGATTTCGCTGGCTTCTCTGTTGTTCGCGACCGCGGACGAGCCGGTGATTTTCCGCTTCCGGCCACAACCCGCCACCCCGCAATTCCCGCCAGGCCAGGAGATTCCTCTTCTGCCGGACCTCGGGACCCTTCAGGGCGGATCTACAACCCCACAAGCGCCGCCTCCGAAAAAGGATGTGCGGCTGCGCCCGGAAAGCGAACTGGCCCTGGTCCGCTACGTCTCGGGCGAGTTTGCCAAAGCTCTTAAGCCGCTTCCCGGCGGGAAGGACGGTTTCATCGTCCATGCGGGTCAGCCGATCGACCAGGAACTCCTCGACCGGGCGGTGACCCGCTATGGCGCTGCGGTGAATACCGGCGACTCCGTGCAAATTACCCAGCTTCTCTTTCGCGAGCACGAAATCGTCGTGGACGTCAACGGCGGCGGCAAGGTCAAAAAGCGCCTGCGCGACCGGATCCACTTTGAGATGGGCGGCATTCCTACCATCACGTCCACTCAAACAGGGCCGCAAACCGGTCCGCCGGGACTTCAGCCCGGCATGGGCAGCACGATTTTCCTGGATTTTGGCCCCGCCGCGGTCCCGGATATTTCTCCCGACGAACTGAAGGCCTTGCTTGCGCCGATTCTGGACTTTGCCAAGCAGCGTTCCGCCTCCGTGCAGTGGTACGACACGGTTCCGCCTGAAATGAAGAAGGCCATCCAGGAACGACGCCCGGCCGTCGGCATGGACCGCGAAATGGTCGTCGCTGCCATCGGCAAACCGGAGCACAAGATTCGCGAGCGCGACGCGGACGGAAATGAAATTGAGGATTGGATTTACGGCCAGCCCCCGGCGAAGACCGTCTTCGTGCGATTCCAGGGCGACCGCGTCACAAGCATCAAGCAGTTTCCGCAATAGCCCTGTTTGCACGGTGGGACCGTCGCGTTGACTTTTCGCGGATGCGCCCCTAGCATCAGGTTGCCGCGTCGCCGGGCCGCCCTTCTCCCGCCGCGCTCGAAACCTTCGTGGAGGATCCATGCCCATCAAAGTAGGCATCAACGGCTTCGGCCGCATCGGGCGCAACATCATGCGCACCGCGCTCGACGACCGCGACATTCAATTCGTGGCTGTGAACGACATCACGGATTCAAAAACGCTGGCGCACCTTCTCAAGTACGACTCCATCCTCGGCAATCTCCCGCACAAGGTGACGCACACGGACGATTCCATTGCCGTTGAAGGAAAAAGTTTCAAGGTGTTCAAGGTCAAGGACCCCGGAGAATTGGATTGGGCCTCGGTGGGCGCGGAGATCGTGATCGAATCCACGGGGCTATTCACCAAGGGGGCTGACGCCAGGCGCCATCTGCGCGGCCCGGTGAAGAAAGTGATCATCTCTGCGCCTGCGACCGATCCGGACCACACCCTGGTCCTCGGCGTGAACGACAAGACCTACGACCCGGCGAAGCACCACGTCGTCTCGAACGCCTCCTGCACCACCAACTGCCTCGCCCCCGTGGCCAAGGTCCTCCACGAAACCTTCGGCATCGTCAGCGGGACAATGACCACGATTCACTCGTACACGAATGACCAGAGGCTGCTCGATCTCCCGCACAAGGACCTCCGCCGCGCCCGCGCCGCTGCCGTCTCCATGATTCCCAGCACCACCGGCGCTGCGAAGGCCCTGCACCTGGTCATACCCGAACTGAAGGGCAAGCTGGATGGCTACGCCATGCGCGTCCCGACCCCCAACG
>DASPOW010000267.1:0-2025 GCA_035625855.1 Candidatus Methylomirabilota bacterium
TCCGCCGGCAGGCGAAAACACCGCGGAAACGCCTTGTTGTGCGACCGCCAACGGCGCGCTACGTGCTCGTTCTTTGCACGAATCGCGCTCTCGCTGCGATGGAGCTCCGCAGCCGGAAAGCTGGAATGACCACGGTTCTTAAAGCCGGAAGGTACGAAATCGTCGGCGAACTCGGCCGCGGCGCCATGGGTGTCGTATATCGAGCCGTGGATCCGGTGATCGGCCGCACCGTGGCCGTGAAGACCATCCGGTTGTCCTCGGAAGGCACGGGGATGTCGCGTCCCGAACTTGTGCAGCGCTTCCAGACCGAGGCCCGCGCCGCCGGGCTGCTCACACATCCGAATATCGTTGTTGTTTACGATGCGGGCGAAGAAGACGGCCTGTTCTACATCACCATGGAGTTGGTCGAGGGCAAGAGCCTGCAGTCCATGCTGGACGGCGGGCAGGGGTTTCCTCTCCCGCGCGTTTTGCGCATCATGGAGCAAGCGTGTTCCGCGCTGCAGTTTGCCCATGAGCGCAACGTCGTCCACCGGGACATCAAGCCCGCCAACCTGATGATGGCCGCCGACGACACCGTCAAGATCACCGACTTCGGCACCGCCAAGATTCTGCAGTTCGGAACCGTGCAGCAGACCGCGCATGTAATGGGCACCCCGAGTTACATGTCCCCGGAGCAGGTCAAGGGAAAGGCCGTGGACGGCCGCTCGGACATCTTTTCGCTGGGCGTAATGCTGTATGAGATGGTCACCGGCGAGAAGCCCTTTCCCGGGCAGAGCATCACCACGGTCATCTACAAGATTGTCAACGAAGAGCCCGTTCCTCCGCGGACCATCGACCCCACGATCCATCCCGGCGTGAATAACGCGATTCTGAAGGCTCTGGCGAAGGATCCCGAGCAGCGCTACCAGAGCTGCCGCGAACTGCTCGAAGACCTGAAGAACTATCGCGCCGCTGGCAGCGCGCCGAGCGCCACCGTCGTTCTTTCCCCGCCCCAGACCGCGCCGCGCGGCGATGAGACCATCACTACCGCGCAGGCTCTGCGCACCCCGGTGCCTGCGGGCGTCGCCAGCCCGTCGCAGACTCCGCCGCTGCGGCGCACCGGCTCGATTCCCCCTGTTCCCGAGCCCAAAAAGAAGGGCAACGCATTCGCGACCACGCTTGTCGCGATCTTTCTGCTGGCCGTAATCATCTATGGCGGGTACCGCATTCGGCCTTACATGCAGGACATGGTGGCCAGAAGCGAAGCGCAGCGTGCGGAAGCCAAGCCCGCGCCCGCGACGCCGGCGCCTGGGGGGCCCGCGATTCAGGCGGATCAGCGGTCAACCGCCGGCAACGATGCTGCTGCCCGGGGCGCCTCCAGTTCACCCCCAGCCGAGAATGATGCGCCGAAGCCCGTCGAAACCAAGGCCGTCGCTCCGCCTCCGAAGAAGCCGGTTTCCACACAGCCCGGCGCCGCATTGGAGTTCAAGGGCCGCGTCGAGCAAGCACTCGCGCAGAGGGGTCTTGTGGGACGCGTAAAACTCGAAGCCGTCGGAAATACGCTGACCGCGAAGGGAAAGCTCCGCCCGCCCGAGCATCGCGCCTTGCTGGCCGTGCTGCGGACCGCACCCGCAAGCGTTCGCGTCGTGGACGACGTTGAGTATGACGACACGCCGGAAAATGCGGACGGTGCCGGAGAAGGCGGCGAGCACCCCGTGCCGCAAGCGGGGTATGGCGCGATTCACGTGGTTACGGACGTGGTCGGGGCGAAAGCGGTGTTGCGCGGGCCCGCGGGCAGGGAATTGAACTCCTGCGATACGCCGTGCAGCTTCAACAATCTCACGCCGAAGCGTTACAGCCTGGACGTCCACAAAGACGGCTACCGGCCGGTGCAAACGGCCCTCGAGGTTCGTGCCGGCGAAGTGGTCGATCAGAAGATTCCGCTCGAGTCTCTGCTGATGGGGCTCCGCGTGACGAGCCGTCCACCCGGTGCCGATGTCTTCATCGATGGCGCCAAGCAAGCGGGCCAGACCCCCATGACCGTGC
>DASPOW010000268.1:0-3729 GCA_035625855.1 Candidatus Methylomirabilota bacterium
CGGCGTCACCTGGACGGCGCCTTGGAGGCTATTCGTAAATGGGTCAGCGGGGCACATGGGGTTCACTTCGGGGAGACGAACTGCTCGTGACGCGCGGCTTGGCCGGCGTGCACGAACAGAACGGCGTTCTCCACCGGTGTCTGTGGGAGAATGCCGTGGCCCAGGTTCAGAATGTGTCCGCGGCCGTGGAGTTCAGCCAGGGCGTCGCTGACCGCTTTCTGCACGCGGCGGGGAGAAGCGCACAGCGCCGCCGGGTCCACGTTCCCCTGGATAGCGACGGAAGGTCCAGCCAGGCGTCTCAGTTCGCTCATCGAGACGCGCCAGTCCACGCTCAGGACGTCAGCCCCTGTCCGCACCACGGCCGGGAGCAGATGATGCGATGCCTTGGTATAAAGAATCACCGGCACCCCAGCTGATTTTAGCGCGGAAACCACTTCCCGCGTGGCCGGGAGGACATGTTCCTGGTAGTCAGCGAGAGACAATTCGCCGCACCAGGTGTCGAAGAGCTGCACTGCCGATGCGCCCGCGGCGATCTGGGCTTTCAGATAGGGCACAGTAGCTCCGGCAATCTTGTCCAGAAGAGCGCGAAACCCGCGCGGCTCGTCGTGCAGAAAGGCTTTGGCGTTGGGGAATCCCTCTTGGGCGCGGCCCTCAATCATGTAGCAGGCGAGCGTCCACGGCGCCGCGGCAAAGCCCAGCACCGGGACATCGGAACCCAGCGCACGGCAGAGCCGCCGGATCGCCTCCGGCAGGAAGGCGGTTTGCTGCTCGGGGTCGAACTCACGCAGGCGATGAACCTCAGCCGGGGACCGCACAGGCTCAGGGAGATTGGGACCTGAGTCGCCCAGTTCCAGCTTGAGGCCCATGGCCTCGGCTACGATCAAAATGTCGGAAAAAACGATGACCGCGTCCACGCTGAGGCGGCGCAAGGGCTGCAAAGAGACCTCCGCGGCCAGATCGGGCGTCTTGCAGACCTCCAGGAAGGAATGCTTCGCGCGAAGCGCTCTGTATTCGGGCAGATACCGGCCGGCCTGGCGCATGATCCACACAGGAACGCGAGGTACTTCCTTGCACCGGCACGCCCGCAGGAAAATCTCGCGGGAGCTCAACACCCGAGAGTGGTCGGGGGCCTGTTGTGTCGAGGACATGCGGGTTCCAAAGCAAACAGAATAGCACTAGTATCGACATGCCCGGCGATGATGAAGCTCGCTGTGCCGCGCCTCCGGCGCTGGGCTATAATCGCTTGCGCGGTAATCCGAGCGCATTACCGCGGATTCGCCCTGCCGTCCGCCGAATGGCGCCTGAATGACTGCAACCTACGCGGTTCTGACGATTCTGTTCTACGTGGCCAGCCTTGGGCTATACGTGGGCTCGCTCTATAGTTCGCACGCACTGGCCGGGCGCGCGGCAAGCGCTTGCCTGGCCGGGGGCCTGGTTTTTCACTACCTGATGCTCCTCGAGCGTTCCCACTGGGTGCATTCCGTTCCGTATCAGGACCTCTACGGTTCGATGTCGCTCTTTGGGTGGCTCCTCGCGCTGACATATCTGGGACTCGAGTTGTTCCACCGGCAGCGATCGGTAGGGGCCTTCGTCGTGCCGGTGGTGCTTGTGTTATTGCTCGCGGGCAGCCTCACCCATCGTGCGACGCCGCTGCCGCCTCCGGCGCACGGCGTCGTGTTTGTCCTGCACGTGACGCTCAGCATTCTGGCGTACGCGGCCTTCGCCCTGTCCTTCGTGCTGAGCGTGATGTTCCTGGTTGAGGAGCGGGTCCTGCGGCGGCACAAGCTGGGGAGCGCCGTGTGGCGCTTTCCGCCGCTTGAATTGCTCGACCGCATGAGCCGCAGCAGCGTGATTGTGGGACTGGTGACCATCTGTGCGGGGACCGTGCTCGGATATGTTTCGGTGGACAGGCAAACCGGGCGGGTGTGGCACTCGGACCCCAAGTACCTGATCACGATCCTCGTGCTTTTGCTTTATGCCGCGTACCTGCTCATCGGGCGCAGCGCGAACTGGCGCGGGGCGCGCGCTTCGCGGTTTTGCGTGTTCAACTTCGCCGTTGTGATCCTGAGCTTTACAGTCGTGAATCTTTTCCTCACGAAGGCGCACCGGTATTTCTAGGGAACGCAGGAACGAAATGGAAATCGTCCTCGTCGGCTTGAATCACCGTACGGCACCGGTCGCCGTCCGGGAGCGCGTCTCTTTCACCGTGGACCAGGCTCGCCGCGCAGCCGAGGAACTGCGCACCCAGGGGATTCTCGAAGAGGCGCTGGTGCTGTCGACGTGCAATCGCAGCGAAGTGTACGGAGTTCCGCCGGAAAGCGTGCGCGAGGCGCGCGCCGCGGTATCGGCTTTCCTGAGCGGCTTCCACTCGGTCGAGGCGGATGAGCTGCATCCGTCGCTATACCATCACCAGGATCACGCGGCCGTGCGGCACCTGTTTGGCGTAGCCGCGGGACTCGATTCTATGCTGCTGGGCGAATCGGAAATTCTCGGGCAGGTGCGCGAAGCCTACCGCGCCGCGCAGCAACTCGGCGCGACGGGTCCGGTTCTCAACCGGCTATTTCAGAGCGCCCTGGAAGTCGGAAAGCGGGTGCGCGCGGAAACGGAGCTGGGCTCGCGTCCGATGTCTGTCGCGTCGGCCGGCATCAAGCTGGCGGGGAGGATTTTCGGCAAGTTGCACGACCGCACGGCGCTCGTGCTCGGTGCGGGCGCGGTGAGCGAACAGGTCGCGGCGCAACTGCGCGACCGCGGCATCGGGCGGCTCTTGGTGATGAACCGCTCGCGCGAGCGCGCGGAAGCGATAGCGGGGCGATTCGACGGCACGGCCGTGGCTTGGGCGGACTGGGCTGCGGCGCTTCGGGCGCCCGACATCGTCGTCTCCTCCGTTTCCGCGGACGATCCCGTGCTGCAGCAAGCAGCGGTGGCGGAGGCGATGGCGGCGCGCGGAAACCGCGCTTTGCTGCTGATGGACCTGGGCGTGCCGCGGAACGTGGATCCGGCCGTCGCGGACCTCTATAACGTCTATCTCTATAACATCGACGACCTTGCCGAGATCGTCGAGCAGAACCGCCGCGCCCGCGAAAGCGAGATCCCCCGCGCGCAGGACATTGTGGAAGAGCACGTCGGCAAGTTTCTTTCCTGGCAGGCCAGCGTCGAGCTCGTCGGCGTGCTGGAAGCGCTGCGAGCGCGCCTCGAGGGCGAGCGGCGCGCCCATCTGGACGCTTGCCTGGGGCGGGTGGGACATCTCAGTACTTCCGACAAGCAGCGCATCGAAGCCTTCGTGGACGAACTCCTCGAAAAGCTGCTGATGCAGCCCGCCGAGCGGCTGCGCGGAGAGCGTGACCTCCGCCGCAAGATACAAAGCCTGGAAGCCCTGCGCGATCTCTTTCTGCCCGGCCCGAGCGAACGGTGAAGCCAATGCGCATCGGCACCCGGGGGAGCCTGCTGGCCAAGTGGCAGGCGGAACACGTTCGCAAGCGGATCTTCGATGTTTCAGGAGTGGAAGCTGAAATCGTCATCATCAGAACCTCCGGCGACAAACTGGCTCAGGCGCCGCTGACGCAAATCGGCGGCAAAGGAGTCTTCATCAAGGAATTGGAAGACGCGCTGCTCGAAGGGGCCGTGGACCTGGCGGTTCATAGCGTGAAGGACGTGCCCACCGAAACGCCCCCGCGCCTGTATTTCCCCGCGGTGTTGCCGCGAGAGGATGTGCGCGATTGCGTTGTCTCG
>DASPOW010000269.1:0-2452 GCA_035625855.1 Candidatus Methylomirabilota bacterium
CTTCCCGTTTGCGCTCATCGCTTCAGCACTCCTTTCCGGCGTTCTGCTCGAGCGCGAGCAGCGCCTTTTTCCGCTCCGTGCCCCAGCGATATCCCCCGAGATCTCCCGTTCCGCGCACCACGCGATGGCAGGGAATAGCCACGGCCACGGGATTGCTGGCGCAGGCGCGGGCGACGGCGCGCGCACCTTCCGTCCGGCCAATGGCGCGAGCGACCTCGCCGTAGGATTTGGTCGTGCCATAAGGGATCGACTGCAGGTGCTCCCAGACGCGGCGCTGGAATGCCGTTGCCTGAACGTCCAGTGGCAGCTGCGGTAGCGGACGCTCGCCGTGGAGTCGCTCCAGCAGCGCACGTACCCAGCGCCGCAGCACGACATCCCCGCGGCGAACGGTCGCGCCGGGGAATTCACGCCGCAATCCCTCCAGCAGTCCGCCGTCAGAATCGCCAAATGAGATGGCGCACACGCCGCGGTCGGTAGCCGCCAGCAGCATCCGCCCGACGGGAGAATCGAGCGTGCTGTAGCGTATGAACATGCCCTTGCCGCCGCGCTGGTAGGTGGCCGGGGTCATGCCGAGTTGCGGACCGCTGCGTTCGTACAGCCGGCTGCTGGAACCGAACCCTGCTTCGTAGATGGCGTCGGTGACCGAGCGGCCGGAGCGCAGTTGCGACTTGAACGACTTCATGCGGATGGCGTCCACGAACTCGCGCGGGCTCACGCCCAGCACCGACTTGAAGACGCGCTGCAGGTGGAACGGGTTCATACCGAAGCGTTCGCCTAGCGCTGCAAGCGTCACCGGCTCGTCGGTGTGCTCGCGAAGGAACTGGCAGATGCTCTCGACCGTCTTTGCTCTGGAGTTGGCGTCGCGGGGCCGGCAGCGCAGGCAGGCGCGGAAGCCGGCGCGCTCCGCCTCGTCCGGCTGGGAGAAGAAGCGCACGCGTTCGCGCCGCGGCCGCCGCGACGGACACGATGGCCGGCAGTACACGCCGGTAGAAGTTACGGCAAAAACGAACACGCCGTCCCGGCTGGCGTCCCGGGCTATCACCGCCTGCCAACGCGAGTCTTGGTTCCCACTGCTCATCACAGGATGGATTGTCGTATCGTTCATGAAGAGACGATACGGTTTGGATGGTTTTCCCGACTATCCGATTCTTGCCTTTAAAGTAATTTTCCGATTCCAGTCATCGGGAAACTCCTACAATATTTCTTGATGAGGCTCTTGATCAATGGGGAAGAGCGCGGCTTCGGCGACGATCTGACGTTGGCGGCGCTGGTCGAGCAACTGGGCGTCAAGCCCGACCGAGTCGCCGTCGAGCTCAACCACGATATCGTGCGCCGCGATGCCTGGGCGGCGACCAAGCTTCGCGATGGCGACCGCCTGGAAGTGGTCCACTTTGTTGGTGGCGGACTGACCTCCAGCAAGTAACGTTTCCTTTGCCTTTTCTGCTTTCCCCGCCCCTGTTGCTGCCTCCGGTTCTTTTCCACAGACAATCGTCTTGACACTCCACAGGCCGCCTCTAGAATGTTTAAAACAATTGATTCATCAATTGTTTGAAACAGATTCGCCAACATGGCACATCGCCTCACCTCGAACGAAGTCGCGGCGCTTACCGGCATCTCGCTGCGCCAGTTGCAGTGGTGGGACGAGCGCGGGCTGGTGGTGCCGGCGCGCGAGGGCCACCGCCGTCTGTACTCGCTGGACGATCTTGCCGAGGTAGCCGTGATCGCCGAGTTGCGCCACAAGGGCTTCTCACTGCAGCGCATGCGCAAGGTGGTGCGCTTCCTGCGCCAGGAACTGGGAAAGCGGCTGGTCGAGACCGTCCGTGGCGGTTCCGACTACCACCTGCTCACCGACGGTCGCCGCATCTACGTGGAAAACTCCGCGCAGCAGGTGATTGACATCCTGAAGAACGCTCGCCAGCCGATGTTTGCGGTATGCCTCTCGGACGCGGTGCGCCGCGTCCACTCGGAATTGCGCGGGCGCAAGTCCGTAAGTTCCGCGCGCGGGGGCGGAGGCGCTCCGCTCAGAAAGAGAGTGGCAGGGAAGCTCCGCGCCTGAGCGGGGCTTTCTTGTTGTGCGACAAGGTCACAGACGGAGGATCGATGGTCGCTGAACTGAACATTCTGACCGAATGGATTCCGGAGCAGATGGAACCCGGGACGCTGTTCGTGCTGGAAAACGCCGGTGAGGTGGGCGAAACCGACGACCCATATTGGGCCGTGCTTTCCTGTCCCTCCTGCGGCACGCTGGGGCTGATCACGCGCCGCCAGATCGCCGGCCTGATTCCTGTGATCTGCGGCTCCAACAGTTGCCCGGCTCAGTTCCTTATTCACGAGGGCCAGATTGTGGCCCGCAAGCCGAGCTGAGATCCCCGCGGAGCGAACCAGAGGTTGAATTGAGAATGTAGCGGCCTGAGCAGGCCGCTTTTCCTGTCTCCGTCGAACCCATACAACG
>DASPOW010000270.1:0-2385 GCA_035625855.1 Candidatus Methylomirabilota bacterium
GCCATGGGATTCGGCGCACCGATGACGCCGCGGGAGTCCGACGCCTGGGCGGGCAACGCCGTGAACCTCTTTCTCAACGGTTGCCGTGGCTGGTCGCGCAAGGAGCATAACGCCCCCGCCAGGCGGCGCTAGCTCGGTCACGCGCATCTTGCACCTCACGACCTCGGCGGCGGCGCTTGGTCCGAGTCGGCCGACGGAGAATCGGCGAACTCGCGCGCGATCAGACGCTGCGTTGCGATCGCATCTCGCTCCGCCCGCTCTTTGGTCCGGCCTTGTGTGACCGTGCGGCGCGTGTTGTCGGTCGCCCGCGCTTCGGTGGTTTCCGCAGTTCCGCCGTCCCGTGATGCTGCCGCCGCGGCGGGCGAAGGCACCTGCGCATCCATGTCCACGGGTGCCTGTACGGCCGCTGGCGGCTGCACGCCCGCGAGAAGCGATGTCGTGGCTGGCGATTCGGACGGGCCCCCGGTTGACGGCCCCGCCTTCGCGCTCGGAGACATCGATTCCCCCTCCACGGGAGGCGACTTGGACGACGTTGCAGACGACGGCGAACCTCCGGTGGGCGATTCCGTTCGGGGGATGGCGGCAGGTGCGCTGGACGCAGGTTCGGGCGCGGTCTTACGCCCTTCGCCCGTCGTGACTCGCGGATCTGGCGGATGCGTCGGGTTCACGGACATCCAATAGACAGCCCCCGCAGCAACGGCACGAGAACGACGAGAAGATAACCGCCGTCGCCGGGGAGAGCCGACGCTCGGCAGTGACCCGGGGCTCATGCGACCAGGCGTCCGCAACTCCCGGAAGCGGTTCCCAAGACTCCGCAAGAGCTATGGGGGGCGACCCGCACTGGTTGCAAAACTTCGATCCTTAAGGATTGGCGTGGGCGCAGAAATGCAGCTAAGGCCGGACATCTGGTATCGCTATGACGTGAACGCAGCTCGACCTATGGCATTAGCACTAGGCCGTCTTGGCCTCGAGGTCCAGCGGTCGCCCCGAAACGCGGCCTCGCCCCAAGGCTTAGCAGCTTGTTGAACAAAACACGCTGTCGATCAGGACATGTCATTCCGAGTGCAGCGAGGAATCCGCTGTCGTGAGAAATCAAGGCCTTGTCAAACAGCAGGTTCCTCGTCGCAGTCGCTCCTCGGAATGACACCGAGTTCTTCACGAATTGTTAGTCCACGGAAAGGGCAGACAATTCCCCAGTCTGCGCCGCCGCGCTTCCGGCAGCCTGCCGTCCATGGGCCGATGCCAAAGATCAGTATACTTTTGATCGCAGTCCGGTCTCACCTGAATCGGTCAGCTTAGGAGGAGAGAACGCCATGTCGGAACAGCATGATCAGGCAACCGAGTCTCTGCTTCACCATCACGAGTGCTGCAACCTTTTCGGCTGCGGCGACGAGAAAGGCACCGGCGTGCTCCGTGAGGACATCAAAGACGCTGCGTTCTCACCGCGATCCGCGGATCGCTTGCTGCGCATGGACGAAGTGGACCAGGAGAAACTCGACGGCTATCTCACCGCGCGCGGCCGCTCGCGCCGCGACCTGATGCGTGCCAGCGGTTTCATGAGCCTGCTGGCCGCGGTAGAGCCGTGGTTCGGCAAGCTCGCTCGAGCAGCGGACGCGCCGGGGACGCCAGCCGCCACCGGCAGCCAGCGCAGCGAAGCGGGCCGTCTGCATGTCGTCGAATCCACCAAGGAGACGGTGCGGCTCGGTGTTTTCGACGCCAATCTGCCGCCCATCCTTACCGTCGATTCGGGCGATACCATCAGCTTTCCCGACACTTGGTCGCATTTCCTTAACGAGATGCAGCCCGGCGTTCAGGTGGACAAGCTGGCGCAGCTGCGGGTCGCCAATCCGGGCAAGGGACCGCACTCGATCATCGGCCCCATTGCCGTCAGGGGAGCCGAGCCGGGGGACGTGCTCGAAATCCGCTACAAGAAGCTGCAGCCCTTCACCTGGGGCGCGGTCTTCAACAACCCCGGCTCGCTCGGCACCGGCCTGCTCCCGCAGGATTATGCGCAAGGGCAGGTCAAGTACCTTGACCTCGACCTGGGCGCCATGAGCGCAAAGTTCGCGCCCGATATCAGCGTGCCTCTCAAGCCGTTCCAGGGAACGTTGGGCCTGGCGCCGCCGGATGGCTACTTTCCTCCGCTGAGCCCGGGCGTCACGAGCTCCGTTCCGCCCGGTCCTCACGGGGGGAATCTCGACTTGAGCGAGCTGTCCGAGGGATCGACGCTGTACATACCGGTGTGGAAACCGGGTGCGCTCATCTTCACCGGCGATTCCCATGCGGTGCAGGGCGACGGCGAGATCAGTCTCACCGCGCTGGAAACGCGCATGAAGGACATGCGCATCCAGGTGGTTCTCCACAAGCAGAAGAATTTCGCCTGGC
>DASPOW010000271.1:0-6842 GCA_035625855.1 Candidatus Methylomirabilota bacterium
CTCGATGTCGGCTCATCGCATCCTGGGGCTGTAGAAGGTCCCAAGGGTTAGGCTGTTCGCCTATTAAAGCGGTACGTGAGCTGGGTTCAGAACGTCGCGAGACAGTTCGGTCCCTATCTGGTGTGGGCGCAGGAGACTTGAAGGGAGTTGTCCCTAGTACGAGAGGACCGGGATGAACAGACCTCTTGTGTACGAGCTGTCGCGCCAGCGGCATCGCTCGGTAGCGAAGTCTGGAAGAGATAATCGCTGAATGCATCTAAGCGAGAAGCTCGCCCTAAGATAAGGTCTCCCAATCCCGCTGCGGCGGGGTAAGAAGGGCAGTCGAAGACTACGACTTTGATAGGCGGGAGGTGTAAGCGCAGCAATGTGCTGAGCTGACCCGTACTAATCGCCCGTTCGGCTTGACCATAAAACTTTCCCAAGCTGTCGTTGGGAGAGCTTGTTTGACGCAGTTACGCTCGCAAGAGCGGAGCTTGTAAGAGCCAGCCTGGTTCTGTTGTCGCTTCCGCCGGGGTTGCGGCGGATTTGAATTTCCTGGTGGTCACACCGCGAGGGTCACACCCGTTCCCATCCCGAACACGGAAGTTAAGCCTCGCAGGGCCGATGATACTGCACGGGTAACTGTGTGGGAACGTAGGTCGCCGCCAGGATAAAAAACCAGGGCGCGCCGGTGGGAATCGGCGCGCCCTTTTTGTTTCCGCGGAGCCCCTCATCCACCCCTCCGTCACGACCGCGGCTGCAGTCGCCTCGCGGTGGCGACGAGCGACGCGGTTCCCTCCCGCAGGCTCGCCGTGTCGAGAGCGCCGAAGCGAAGAAAAAGGCCGTCGCCGGCGGGTCGCGCCACGCGGTAGGAACTGAGCAAGGCAAGGTCGAGAGGGCTTGCGGCGGCAACGTCCCGGACATAGCCGCCCCGCGCGTGTCGCAGCAGCAGGTGCATACCGGCGGCGCTGGCCGGCCACGTCCAGCCGAGCGCCGCGAGCGGGGCGAGCCCCTGGACCAGCAGCGCGCGCTTCGCCCCGTACACCGCGCGCATGCGGCGCAAGTGCGACGAGAAATGACCTTCGTCCAGAAACAAGGCTGTTGCCATCTGGCGCATAGCGGGAGTGAAACCGTCGAGCTGCGTGCGGATATTGGCCAGCGGTTCGACCAACTCCCCGGGGACGACCGCATAGGCAAGGCGCAGCGAGACGAACATGGATTTGTTCAGCGTGCCGACGTAGAGAACGCGGGCGCGGGTATCGAGCGAATAGAGCGCCGTAAGAGGCTGCCCTTCGTACCGGAATTCGCCGTCGTAGTCGTCTTCGATGACCCAGGAGGCGTTGCGCGCGGCCCACTCGAGCAGCGCCACGCGGCGCTCCAGGCTCATCACCGCGCCTGCGGGGTATTGGTGGGAAGGAGTCACGTAAGCGAGCCGCGCACGGGGCGCCCGGCGCACGCCGACGTCGACGCGCAAACCTTCGTCATCCACAGCGACGGGAATCATTTTCGCGCCCGCGAGCTCAAACGCGGCGCGCGCGCCCAGGTAGCAGGGATCCTCGACCCAGACGGCTTCGCTGGAATCGAGCAGCAGCACCGCGAGGGCCTGCAGCGCCTGTTGCGCGCTGTTGAAGACGATGACCTGCCGGCGATCGCAGCGGATACCGCGAAACTGCGCCAGGTAGCGCGCGATGGCCGCGCGCAAATCCGGCAGCCCGCGCGGATCGGTGAAGTTCAGGGCGCGGTGCCCGAGTTCACGCGCCGCCAGCGTCTGCAGGCGCTGCCAGGTCTTCCAGGGGAATTCGCCGGTATCCGCCGTGCCGGCATTGAACGGCCGGGGAACCGCTGGCTCACGGCAGGCCGCATTGGCGGCGATCCGGCGGCCGCGGCGCGAGGGCGCGGGCCTGCGCCGCGGTTCTCCCGAGGCGGGCCGGCTCAGCCGCGACACGGTCGAGGCGACAAAGGTACCGCGTCCGACAGCGCGCTGGAGAAAGCCCTCCTCGGTGAGCTGCGCGAACACTTCCTCGAGGGTTCCGCGCGAGACGCCGTAGTCCGCGGCAGCCTGCCGCGTCGAAGGAAGCTGGTCTCCGGAAGCGAGGGTGCCGTCCAGCAAAGCCGCTCGCAGCGTGCGGTAAAGGTCGCCGCGGCGCGGGCGCGCTGAAGGAACCGGCGGCAGAAGCACTCCGCGGGGTCGTCGCACGGGTCACCCTGAAATGGTCCAATTCCCATGCCGAAATCGGCTCTGGAAAGAAGACCGATATCATTTTACCCTGCAGGACCTGGAGGAAGGCAATGAGAGGCGCTCTCGTTGCCCACTACCGTGCGCGATCACCGCGATGCGATTTACCGGAACATGATCAAGAGCATGCTGAAGGAATAACCGAGGAAAAAAAGGAGAACCGAATGCCGACACTTCCCAATGCCGTTTCCGCCGTGTCCGAAGTCGCCGCCGCCGATCCGAAGGACGTCCTGCAACACTTCGAACGCCTGTTCTCGTTCGAGACGGACTGCTGGGACGTGCACGCCGCGATTGCCGCGGGGCACGCCGACTTCGTGCTGCTCGACGTGCGCAGCCCGCAGGCTTACGCGGCGAAACACATTCCCACCGCGATCAACCTTCCCCACGGGAGGATTAACGAGCGCAACCTGGAGATGTTCGCGCCCGATACTCTTTTCGTCGTGTATTGCGCCGGGCCGCACTGCAACGGCGCGGACCGCGGCGCGGTGCGATTGGCCCGGCTGGGGCGAAAGGTGAAGAAGCTGATCGGCGGGACCGAAGGCTGGAAGGACGAGGGGTTCAGCTTCGAAACCGGGGAACAGAGCCGTTGAAGGCTACTGCAGGCTTCCTTCCGCCGCGGGCTCTTCTTTGGGCTTGGTGACGTTGTGGCGGTCGTCCACGGAAAAAAGCAGATAGTCGCTGAACGAATGGGTGCGGTGGAGACGCCGTCCGCGGAAATCCATGAAGATTTCCGCGCTGGTGGGAAGCCACAAGCGAACGTCGTGATTGAGGAACTGCACCGGGCCGTAATCCACCACGATGTGTTCGGCGCGCAAGCGAATTTCCGGAACGGCCAGCATCATGTCCAGCTCCATGCGGAAAATCTGGTAGGACGTGGTGGAGACCCAGGCGCGGCCCTTCAGAGAAACCGAATAGGCGCTGCCGTTCAGGCGGAAGGTCATCATCTGGGAAGGTTTGTCGGGCCGCTGACGGAAGTGAACCTGCCAGGCTAAGCGGCCGTGCCACGTGCTGAGACCCTCGCAAGTGATCTCGTAGTTGTCGCGGTAGTAGGGATGGAAGACCAGAGCGAGGGAAGGAAATCCGCGCGTGGCGATGTGGTTCGGGAAACCCTCGGAGGAAAGAGAGCCGTTGCGGTACTCCTCGACGTTGAGCAGGCGCGGGCGCACCTCCTGAATCGAAACCAGGTAGTAGAAGGTGCGGTCCGCGGCCCCGGAGGGCAAGCCGCTTTCGCCGATATCTTCGTGATGGAGGTGCTCGGTCGCCGTGAAGCGGTCCACGGCATGCAAAAACTCGGCCATGCGTTTGCCGGCGCCGGCAAGAACGTCGCCCAGCGGGCAGGCGACGTCGTTGGTCGTAGGCGGAACCGCCGCGTCCACGTCCGGCGGCAGCCACTCGGAGGGGTTCGGCAACAGCGCGACCGGTACGGCAGCCGGCTTGGCGGGCGGAGTCGTCGTCTTGCGAGGCGCGCTACGCCTGGGCGTCTCGCTGGCCGCGGCTTGAAGTTCGGCCAGGATGCGGCTGGCCGCATCGGCGAACTTTGGTTTTTCGGAGGCTTGGGCGAGGTAGGCCTGCAGCGCCGCAACGGCCTTGTCGCGATGCCCCAGAAGGGCCAAAGCCCTGGCTTGGATAAAGCGCGCCTCGTTGGCTTTGTCCTTGCCGATTCTGAGCGCCGCTTCCGAGTATTTCACGGCGTCTTCGTACTTTTCCTCGCGGTAAGCAATGCCGGCGAGAGAGAACTGGCTGCGCCACGAAGAAGGATTGGAATCGGCGGCGCGCTTGAAGAAGGCGCTGGCAGCCGTCAGGTCTCCTTTTTCTTCGGCGGCGTCGCCCAGGGCAAGGAGCGCGAAGGTGTGCTGCGGATAGATGTCGATGGTTTTCTGCCAGAGACCGACGGCTTCGTCCCGCTTTCCCGACATGGAGGCGAGCACGCCGAGCAGATAGTTCACGTCCGGATTGCCGGGCGCCATGTGGTAAGCCGCGTCCAGGTGTCTCTGCGCGTCCTTGAGCTTGCCGTCGCGCAGGTCCTCGAGGGCTTTGTTGAGTTCCTTCTGGGCTCTAGGCGCCAGCAGAGGCGCTGCGGGCGCGGCCGACGGGGCGTTGGGATCCACTTCGGGCTTCAGCGCAATCTCGACCGTTACGGAGGAACCGATGAAGTCCACGCTGACGTCCACGCGGTTGGTCTTGTATCCGGGCGCGATGGCTTCCACGGAGAATCTCCCCGTGCCAATGCCCTGGAAGCTTGCCTGGGTGCCTTGCATGGAAGCCGACGCGACGAGGTCGCCGCGGAAAGAATAAACGTTGACGAGCGTGAGGCCGGACGGAATGTTGCCGTTCTGATCGCGCACACGAACGACAAGAGTGCCGCGGTTTCCGATGGCGCCGGTGGTGGGGGCGGGATTCGTCGTGCGCTGGGCGAAAGCGGGGCAGGCGAGAAGAGCCGCAGCAAGAAAAAACACAGGGGCTCTGCGCCGAAAACCGCGGGCCGAAAACATCGGTACCTCCTCAGCGGCCCAAACTTCTTACGCGTGCGGCCGCGGAGCCGTCATTCGAGACGGGAAGCGAAGAGACACGGGATGTTCGGAAAAGCAACTGCGCGAAACGTTCCGTACCTTGCCTGGCCTTCCGAGAACGGAACACCGAAGATCATCCGAGGACTCCCTGCCCCAAAAGCGCCGAACCCCGTCAGGAGGGCGAGTGAGGCGATTCTAGCAGAAAGGAAAGCAGGGCGAGTTTCGAAAATGCCGTATGCGCCAAGGGCATGCCGCGGCGCCGGTACCCCTTCGCCAGTGAGGCGAGCGCCGCCTGGCAGGTCTGAGCGCGCAAGCACCCGAAATCAGTTGGCCTCGCCGCCCGCGGGGTCTGGCGCGGGTTTGGGCTTGCCGGCCGGCGGCTTGCGGCCCGCGCTCAAATGATCGAAATGCAGCGCTGCGTTCAAAAGAAGCATGAAGCTGCCCTGCGTCTCGTGGCGCCACATCGGATTCGTGGCAAACAGAACCACGTGGCCGCGGCCCACCGGAACGTCAACGACCGCCGGCGCGTTGGCGAGCTCGGAAGCTCCGGCGAGCATGCCGCTTACCCACAGGTCTTTTTCTTCGGCAAATCGCAAGACGACGCGCGGGTAGAGCGACGCCGGCGGAACGAAGCGCGAAAAACGCTGCGCGTCCGGGCTGACATAGAGTTCCTGCTCCGCGCGGCTGCGGCGCGGGGCAGGTTCGGGCGGGTTCCACGCGCGCCCTTGCGGAATGTCCGGGTCGGTTGCAGAGCCGCGGCCGCTCGGGCGGCCTTCCCCGGCGCCGCCGAATTCCCCGCCGCCTCCTCCTCCGCCGACCGAGACGCGAAAGACCGGGGCCTGGTTGAAGTACACGCCGACCGTGTCGTCATAGCCATAAGCGATCGGGCTCGCTTTGTCCTCGACCGAAGCGCGCACAATGGAGCCGCGCGCTTGCAATTGCCGCGTCTCCACAATGCTCACGGTATCGGTGATGCCGAGATCAATGGGAAGCCGGGTGCTCGAGCCGACCGGAACAAACAAGCCGCCGTCTTCAATGAATTTGCGGATGTGTTCGGCGCCTTCCAATCCCAGGCCGCCGCGGATGTCCGCAGACTGATCCACACCGCCCATGTTCGGCGTGGCCGGCGAGTTCTGCCACGGAACGGCCGAGCCCGCATCGGACCCGTCCGGAGCGATGCGCTTGGGGATGCCGTTGAGGATGAGCGTGAGGCCGCCAAACACCGGCGGAGAGATGATGACGTCGAATTTTTCGCGGAGGTTCGGAGACGCGCGGACCGTTTGATCCGAAATGTAGACGTAGGGCACGCCCGATTCTTCCAGGCCAAGACGGAACCAGCCTTCGTTCTGCGTGTCGGTCCAGTTGTGGAGCAGCGCGATGCGCGGCAGCCCCACGTCGTGCCGCGGCACGCTCGGCACGGCCTCGAGGCTCGAGACGCGAATGCCCAGTTCGCGCGCGGCGTCGTTGAGGCGCGACTCCATGTCGCCGGGATTGCCGTCAACCGTAAGGACAAACGAGCCCGCGGCAAACTTTTCTCCGCCCGCTTCAAACCCCTCCTCTGCAGCGGAGAATCTGACGTCCTTGAGGCGAAAACGCAGAGCCGCAAGGCCCGGCTCGGCGCTGGCGTTGATGGCGTAAGCCCTGGCCGCGGGGGATTTTCCTTTTGCCGCGTGGGTGGCTGCGACCCCGCTGCCGTCAAATCGCGCCGGAACCGCGACGAGAGTCATGGGCGCCTTGAGAATCGAGAGGTCCGTGACGCGCACGGTCTTGACGTTGCGCAGCGGGCCGAGGGTCCAGCCGGTGTCGTCGTAGGGCCGCGGGTCGGAGGTGGAGTAGTACTGCGTGTCGAGCAGCATGTCCACCATGCGGCTGTAGGGCTGGTCCATGCGAATGATGTAGCTGCCGAGCGGCAGGTGCACGGTCTTAGGCTCTTCGGATTTTTTCCCTTCGGGGGGCGCGCCGGTGGCGGAGCCCTCCGGGCGGCCGCGGCCCCTCGGGCCTTGCGGGGAAGCCGGCGGCGTTTCCTTGACGTCGACGTCCTGCTCGAGTTTCTGAACTTCCGCTCCCTGCCGCTGGAGAAGGCCGGCGAGTTGCGCGGCGAGAGCGGGGCGCCGGCC
>DASPOW010000272.1:0-7206 GCA_035625855.1 Candidatus Methylomirabilota bacterium
GGTCGACGTCGTCGGAGAGGGGCACCTTGCGGGTGTGCACGCGGAGAATCTCTTCACGCCCTTTGACGTCCGGGCGCGCGACGACGACGCGCCGGTCAAAGCGCCCCGGCCGCAGCAGCGCCGGATCGAGCACGTCCGGGCGGTTGGTGGCGGCGATCAGGATGACGCCCTCGTTCGATTCGAATCCGTCCATTTCGACGAGCAGAGCGTTCAGGGTCTGCTCGCGCTCGTCGTGACCGCCGCCGAGGCCGGCGCCGCGATGGCGCCCCACGGCGTCAATTTCGTCAATGAAGATGATGCAGGGGGCGTTCTTCTTGCCCTGCTCGAAAAGATCGCGCACGCGGCTCGCGCCGACGCCGACGAACATCTCCACAAAGTCCGAGCCGGAAATGGAGAAGAACGGCACGTTGGCCTCGCCGGCGATGGCCCGCGCGAGCAGCGTTTTGCCCGTGCCCGGAGGGCCGACCAGCAGCACGCCCTTGGGAATGCGCCCGCCGAGTTTCTGGAATTTCTGCGGGTCCTTCAGGAAGTCGATGATTTCCTGAAGTTCTTCCTTCGCTTCGTCGGTTCCCGCAACGTCCTTGAAGGTCGCCTTCTTCTGCTGCGCGGAAAGCAGGCGCGCGCGGGATTTGCCGAAGCTCAGAGCCTTGTTTCCGCCGGCCTGCATCTGCCGCATCAGGAAGAAGCAGAATCCCACGAGGAGAATCAGGGGCGCGGCCTGGACGAAGATGATGATCCAGTCGCTGGTGCGAACTTCCTTGGTGGCTTTGACGACGACGCCCTTCTCCTGGAACTTCTTCAGAATGTCGGGGTAGGTCTCCTTGATGATGGTCAGGCGGAACTTGTGCTGCGCCGGGCGGTTGTATTCGCCCTGCAATTCGTAGCTGTTTTGAGAAACGTAAGGCGTGACTTCCTTCACGTCGCCGGCGTCCACCTTGGCCAGGAACTCGCTGTAGCTCGGCTCGTCTTCGCGCGACTGCGGCCCGTTGGCGGACACGAGCCTCCATAGCATCACGCCGAGAAGCACGATCGAAATCCAGAAGAGGACGGTTTTCGTTGTCGATCCCGAGTTCACGTTTCCCTCAAACTTCCTTGGCCTTACTTTTTGCCGCGGCTCTTTCCCGGCCCGCTTCCGCCCGCGTGCACCAGGTTCGGCAAGTTCCGTCCGCTGCCGTTCGCGGCCGACAGGCCGTAGCCGACCCACAATCCATTAGATGCCGTCTGGAACGCAAAGTAATCCGGCTCCAGGTCAACTCTGCGCCCTCCGGGCTTGTCCAGCAGCACCGCCAGCCGCAGGGATCGCGGCCGGCTTTCGCCCAAGCGGCGCAGGATGAACTCTTGCGTGACCCCGCTGTCGAGCACCGCATCCACAACCAGCACATCCCGCCCCTTCACATCGGGCCAGGAACCGAAGAAAATCTCGCGCTGCGCACGGCCGTCGGCATCCAGGTCGCGCACGCCCGCCGGCACAAAGTGGCATACAACGTTGCCACTCAAGCGCCGGATGAGATCCGCGGCGAAAACAAACCCGCGGTCAAAGGTGATCACCACGTCCAGGCGGCGGCCCTTGTAATCCTTGGTGATCCTGCGTCCCAGCGCCGCTACCTGTTTGGCGATGCGCCCCGCGGAATAGGCCGCGCCCGTCCGGCGACTCACTGTCCTTCCTCGGCGATCACAAGACCTGCCTGAGTGCGCTCGGTCGGCGCGAATTCAGCGGCGACCGGGAAGCCGCGGACCCACGCAATCGCGCCGCCGCTCGTCAAGACCGGCCAGGTCGCGCGCATTCCCCGGCTGACGCGCTTTTCGAGAAACAAGCGCTTCAGCTTGTGCGACTGCCGGCGTCCCTGAGGACGGTAATGGTCTCCGGACCTCCAGCTCCGTAGAACCAGAGGCTCCGCGAGAAGATTCCGGTCCAAGACCGCCGCACCTTCTATAGTTTCTCCCTTCGCCGGAGGCCAGTCAATCACCCTGAAGCGGAAGACGCACCCCAGTTCGGCCACGCAAACGGACGCGCCGCGCTGCCAGTCTTCGAGGCCGTAGGCGAAGGACCTCACCGCGGCCTCGCCCGCGGCCTCGCTTTCGAAGCGCGGGCGGAACACAAGCTGGCCGAGGCTGCGCTCGACATCCACGCCGCCGGGCAGTTGCAGAACGCTGCCGCTGCGGCCGCTCTGCGCGAGTTCGAGAACCGTGAGGGCGTGCCGGGCATTGAACTGTCCCGGCCGCGTTTTCGCGCGCTCGAGCAACTTGCGGATGATGCGCTTGGCCAGGGCGGGCGGCGTATTCGGCGGCAGCAGCGCGGCCGCGGCGATGCGCCACGCTCCGCCGCTTTCCAGCGAAAGCGCAGCGACGCGCTCGAGCGCCGCGGCTTCCAGAAAAGCCTCGTCTTCGCGGGCCAACTCGGCGAGCTGCGCGAGATGTTCGACGGCCGCCGGCTGAAACTGCTTCTCGAGGAGGGGCAGCAGTTTCCTGCGGACGCGCGCGCGCAGGCGCGTGATGTCGCGATTCGTAATATCTTCGCGCCAGGGCTGCTTGCGATTTTTCAAGTAGAGGCGCAACTCGGTCCGGCGGATTCCGAGCAGGGGCCGCACGACCCGACCGGCAGCCGGGTGAATCCCGCCCAGGCCCGCGAGGCCGGTTCCGCGGAGGACATGTGCGAGAACGGTCTCGGCCTGGTCGTCGGCCGTGTGGGCCACGGCGATGCGGTCCACGCGGCCCTCGGCGGCCAGCCGTTCGAAAAACGCGTAACGCAGGCGGCGGGCGGTTTCCTCGAGATTGGCGCGCGCGCGCTTCGCTTCCGCCGCGACCGGCGCGCGGTCCACGTGAAAGGCAAGCCCGCGCTGCGCCGCGAGCTTCGCCGCGAATTTCTCGTCTGCGTCGGAGGCGCGCCCGCGCATCTGGTGATTGAAGTGCACGACGGAGAGAACGAGGCCCAGTTCATCGCGCAGGGCTTCGAGCAGCAGCAGCAGCGCCACCGAATCGCCGCCGCCGGATACCGCGACTCCGACGCGGTCACCGGCATGGAGCATCTGCTGGCGCCGGACGGCGTGCAAAACGCGGTTGTGCAGCGGCTCTTCGCGCCGGGGGACGCGCTGACGTTGCTGCTTTTTCGCGCGCATGGCGTTCTGGGCGTATCGTAGCAACTCGCCCGGGGCGCGTCATCTCCGGCCGGCCGCGACCAATCTCGACGAGACGAGCGGCCGGAGGGGCGGCCCGCCGGTCGAAGAGCCAAAAAGAGCGGCTCAGACCACGCTGATTTTTCGCGCCAGCTCTCCGGAGAAGAGATTCTTGGGGATCATGGCGTGCACCCCGCGCACGATGTCCACCACCTGCGTGACGCGGAAGCTCACCGCAATGCTGCACAGCCCGTAGGCGTCCAGTTCGGTGAGGCTCGTACGCGCGGCGAGAAACTTGATGGCGTTGCGCGCCGCCATGGTCATCGCCGCGTTGAGGTCCTTGTCCAGGCCCAGCGTAATCCAATGAGTCGGGGTCTCCGCGATGGGCCAGGCGAAGTTCTTCTGCTTGTGCAGCACGACCTGGATGCGCATCTCCTGCATGCGTGTTTCAAGGGCGGTCAGGGAGATTTCGCCGTCGCCCTGCACGGCGTGAGAATCGCCGGTGAAGAGCAGCGCACCGGGCTTCCACACGGGGATGAAGAGCGCGGAGCCTTCCGCGAGTTCGCACAAGTCCACGTTGCCCGCGTGTGGCCCGGGAGGCACGGAGCTCGTCACGCCGGGACTCAACGGCGGGTAATAGCCGTCGGGGGGCGCGAGCCCGAGTGTTCCCTGGAAGGGCTTAAGCGGCACGTGGATGTCCCTGGCGAACTCCGCCTTGGCGTGATCCAGGTCGAGGTCCAAATACTTCACCTGCCCTTGCGGGTAGTCTTGCGCCAGCAATCCCGTTCCGAGCGCGCCGGGGTTGTTGAAGACAGCGCCCCAGGGAACGGGGCGGAATTTTTTGTAGCGCACTTCGAGGACATCGCCCGGCTCGGCGCCGTTCACCGCGATAGGCCCGATGATCGAGTGCGGGCCGCGGCCGGGATTGCTCTTGCGCAGCTCGGCGAGCTTGTCGATGGACACGCCCGGCTGCATCTGGTTGAGGAAGTGCGACCAGGTGTTGGGAAAGCTGATCGTGTCCCCGGAATCCACTTTCAGGACCGGCGCGAGCGTCGTGTCAAAAACGCCCAGATGCACGGTTTCGTTCGTGGACTCCACGACGTGCACGCGGCCTTCGTCCTTCTTCTTTTGCGGATCGCTCCACGGCAGGAAACCGTCCGGAGCTTCCGCGGCGCGCGCCAGCTTCGCAAACCACGGCCCCACCGCCGCGAGCGCCCCCATGAAGCCGCTCGCGCGAAGCAGCCCGCGACGCTCCCGGCCGCGCGCGGTGAGGTAGCCGTCGAACCGTTCCTGATCCACTTCGTCCATGTGAAGCAGGCGGTCGGCCGCGCGCGGCGGAAACGCCGCATCCTTGATGTCCTCGCGCAAGACTCCGGTGCCCTTCTCTTCGCCGCAGCCAAACAGGTTTCCGCACCGGTGGTGATGGTGATGAGTCCCCGCTTGCGTTGTGCCCGGGTCTTCTGATTCGTTCATCGTTGTCCTCCTTGATGCGCAATCTTCAAGGCACCGAACCCGTTTACAGAGCCGGACGCTTCCTGTGCCAATCCGTCGCGAGCTGATAGGCGTGCGCGCATTCGATGATGACGTCCTCGCGGAAAGCGTCGCCCACGAATTGAATCCCGAGGGGCAAGTTCTTCTCCCTGGTGAATCCGCACGGCACGGAAATCGCCGGCAGCCCGGCGATGTTCGACATTCCGATGACGTTCCACTTCTCGCCGCTCCCGGGCGCGGGAGCCGGGCGCTGTTCCTCGGGCTTGTCTTTGCGCGGCGGCGGAGGCGCGTCGAAGTTGCGGTCAAGCGGCGGAGCCGGCCCGGTCCGGCTGGGCGCAACAATCGCCGAATACTTCTCGAACAGCTTGGCGATTTCCGCCTGGACTTGCGCCCGCAGGCGAAACGCGTCGAGATAGTCGGAAGCCGGCAGCGAAAGCGTCGCCACCAGGCCGGCGCGCTGCGAAGCGTCAATCAGCTCGTTAAATCTTCCGCTTTCGATGAACGGCCGGAAAATCGAAGCCGCCTCCGAGCTGTAGAGCGTCACCGCCACGGGTCCGTAAGGGAAGTCCGGCAGCTCGAGCGGTTCGAGCTTCGCCCCGAGCGACTTCAGCGCTTCGCACGCGGCGTCGAACGCCGCGCCGGTTTCCTCGTCCATGCGGTCCGGCGAAGGAGGGCGCACGACTCCGAACGTTTTGCCCGCAAGCGAGCGCGCCTTCTTGTCGTCGTTCGGCAGCCACCACGCGAAAGGCATCTTGCTTGAGGTGGGATCGTGCTCGTCTTCGCCGGCTATGGCATTGAGTACCAGCCCGCAGTCCACCGCGCAGCGGCACATTGGGCCAAGCTTGTCCATCGTCCAGGAGAGCGCCATCGCGCCGTGACGGCTCACGCGGCCGTAGGTCGGCCGCAGGCCGCTGACGCCGGAAAAGGCCGAGGGGGTGATGATCGAGCCCAGCGTCTCCGAGCCGATGGCGAATCCCACCAGCGCCGAAGGCACCGCGGCGCCGGGCCCGCTCGAGCTGCCGCCCGCCCAGTGCTCCAGGTTGAAAGGGCAATGCGAAGCGCCTTGCAGCGAGGCGTTGCCGTTGTTGTAGCCGCCGCCGCCCGCCAGCTCGATCATCGCGAGCTTCGCGACCAGCACCGCGCCCGCCTCGCGCAGCTTACGCGTCACCGTCGCGTCGTAGTCGAAGACCTGGTCCTTGAAGGGCGGCGCGCCCCACGTCGTCGGAATCCCGCGCGTGGCCAGCAGATCTTTGGCGCCCCAGGGAATTCCATGGAGCGGCCCGCGCGACCGCCCCGCGGCAATCTCTTTTTCCGCGGCGCGCGCTTCCTCCATGGCGCGCTCGCGCGTCAGCGTCGCCACCGCTCCGAGCTTCGGCCCGAGCTTCTCGAGCCGCGCCAGCGCCGCCTCGGCCAACTCCACGGGCGAGAGCTTGCGTGCCCGGATCAACTTCCCCTGTTCCGCCACGCTCTGGTAGAGGACATCCTCTCCCACCATTTACCCCTCCTCGGATCGTGTAGCTACGGGTTTACCCCGCCATCTGCCTATGGCCTCCTGAACCGCGTCGCTTCCTTGCCTCCGGGTCCGACTGTCACCGGGGAGGATGCTTCTTTGCCTCCCTGCTTCTTCCTTTCTTTCGCCCGGGCCGCGAAGACAAAGGCCGGCTCGAGGTCGTACGGCAGCATGCGCTTGCGCATCAGCGAGAGCTGCCTTTCGCGATTCTCCGTGGCTTTCTTCACGGCTTCTTCCTGCTCCGGCGTGAGCTTCACGCGCGGCTCGGGCTTCGCCGGTTCCTGTGCCGGTTGCTGCGGCAGCCGCCGCAGCAGAATCGGCGCGGCCGCCGCCGCGCCGAGGGCTTTCTTTGCGAATTCTCTGCGTTTCATGGATATCCCTCTCCGGCGCATCCTAGCACGGCGCCAACCGGAGATTCCCACAGGCCCGCAAGAACTCGGGTTGACACGGAGGGGAACCATCCCTATAATCAGTGTTTGTCTGTAAGCCTTTCTGCTGGACAGGGGGGCCTATCGCTCTTTGACAACCGATACGATGTGCCAGAATCCGTTCGACCCCGTTCGGGTTTTCGAGCGCGAATGGGGAGAGTGAATCGAGCGATCAACAATTTGCTTGGAAACGCTGGCCCGGATGCAAATCCGGGTTTTGCATTTTCAGGCGACAGGTTTCAAACGAGAGTTTGATCCTGGCTCAGAGCGAACGCTGGCGGCGTGCTTAACACATGCAAGTCGAGTGCGCAGCTTTCTGTAGCAATACAGGAGGCGGGCGCACGGCGCACGGGTGCGTAACACGTGGGTAATCTGCCCTTCGGTGGGGAATAACCCCGCGAAAGCGGGGCTAATTCCGCATAACATGCCGGGGACTTCGGTCTCTGGCCTCAAAGGCGCAAGTCGCCGGAGGAGGAGCCCGCGCCCGATTAGCTAGTTGGTAGGGTAACGGCCTACCAAGGCGATGATCGGTAGCTGGTCTGAGAGGATGGCCAGCCACACTGGAACTGAGACACGGTCCAGACTCCTACGGGAGGCAGCAGTGGGGAATCTTGCGCAATGGGCGAAAGCCTGACGCAGCGACGCCGCGTGGGGGATGAAGCTT
>DASPOW010000273.1:0-10831 GCA_035625855.1 Candidatus Methylomirabilota bacterium
CCCGCGACGCCGGAAGACGAGATCAAGAAAATTATCGCGGCCGTGGAGAGCGCCTGCGCCGAGAAGGGCGCGAAGATCGAGAAGAACGAGATGTGGGGCACGCGCAAGCTGGCTTATCGCGTAGCCAAGCACCGCGAGGGTTTTTACGTCTACATGCAGATCCGCACCTCGCACGGCGAACTGATTGCCGAACTCGAACGGCGCCTGCGCGTTCAGGACGCCGTCATCAAGTATCTGACGGTTCGCCTGGATGAGGACTTGAAGCGCCAGCAGAAGCTCTCCGCGCACCGCGCCAAGCGTGCCGCGCGGCGGCCGAAGCGCGCGCCGGCGGAGCAGCAGCCTGCGGCGGCAAGCTGAGCCGGAAGCCGCGCCGCTCACGAGGATTCGAGAGAAAGGTAGGATGGAATGACCGAGGAACAGAAACCAGCAGCACCAGCGCCTCCCACAGGGAGCCCCGCGCCGCAACGTCGTGAGGGCGGCCCAGGCGGCCCGCGCCGCGAAGGCGGCCCCGGAGGGCCTGGCGGACCCCGCCGCGGCGGCAAGCGCCAGTTTTTTCGCCGCAAGAAGGTCTGCAAGTTCTGCGTCGAGAAGATTGATTTCATCGATTACAAGAAGGCCGAGATGCTGGCGGCCTATGTTCAGGAGCGGGGCAAGATTCTCCCGCGCCGCATGACAGGCACTTGCTCGCGCCACCAGCGCTGGCTTGGCGTGGCCATCAAGCGTGCCCGCAACATCGCGCTCCTTCCCTTTGCCGGACACACTCCCGGTGCCGGCGCTTCGCTTTCTCATCGCGGCGGCGACGGCCACCGTGGCGACCGGGGCGATCGCGGAGGAGACCGTGGCGGAGACCGTGGTCACGACCGCGCAGAGCGGCAGGCGACTCCGCCTGCTGCGCCGGCGGAGCGTCCGCCTTCGCAGAATCCCGGCTAGTGCGTCGTAGCGCGCTGTATCCAGGAAGAGAGAGGGAACGTTTATGCAGATTATTCTTCAGGAAGACGTCGAGAAGCTCGGCCATCGCGGCGATGTCGTGGAAGTCGCCAACGGCTACGCGCGCAATTTTCTTCTCCCGCGCAAGCTCGCGATTGAGGCCACCGCCGGGAACAAGAAAGCCCTCGAGCGCATCCGCGGCGCCTTGGCCAAGAAAACCGCCACGGAACAGGCCGCCGCGCAGAAACAGGCCGAATTGCTCGACGGCGTGACACTGAGTTTCACCCGCAAAGCCGGCGAAAATGATCAGCTTTTCGGCTCGGTCACCTCTGCCGATGTCGCCGAAGCGCTTGCCGTGCAGAACTTCACCATCGACAAGCGCCAGGTCCAGCTCGCGGATCCCATCAAAGTCATCGGCGAGTATCCCGTGACCATCAAGGTCTTCCGCGACATCACCGCAACCGTCAGAGTCACAGTCGGCAAGGAAGCGTAGCGCCGGCCCGCGCCGTTGCGCCTGTCAATCTTTTTTTTCGCGTTTTCCACCGCGCCCGAATTTTTCACACGCGTGTCGGGTTGACCGGCGCTGTTCTTCGCTCCACAATCCCCCGTCGCTGTTGGGACAAATCCGCTGCGTCGCTTTCTGAGTCCGCGTCTCGCTGCGGTTCTTGCTTCCTGACGGTGCCTGTGATATTTATAGCGAAGGAAAAGCGAAATACAAATGGCTGCCCCCGACGTCGCTCTTGAGCGCCCCCTGCCCCAGAACCTCGAGGCAGAACGCTCCGTGCTTGGCGCCATCCTCCTCGACAACCACGCGCTCAACGCCGCCCTTGAAAACCTCCGCCCCGAGGACTTTTTTCTTGAACCGCATCGCCGCGTTTTTCAGCGCATGGTGGACCTCGTCGAGAGCCAGCAGGCCATCGACCTGGTCACCTTGAGCGACGAGCTTCACCGTCGCGGGGAACTGGAAGCTTCCGGCGGCGCAGCCTATCTCGCCTCGCTGGTGGACGGCATGCCGCGCGTCGCCAACGTCGAGCACTACGCGCGCATCGTCAAGGAGAAGGCCCTCCTCCGCAATCTCATTCACGCCGCGCACGGCATCCAGCAGCGTGCCTTTGAGGGAGAAGACCCCGCTGACTCGATTCTGGACAACGCCGAATCCTCGATTTTCGCCGTCGCCGAGGACCGCGTGCGCGCCGGCCTCGTGCCGATGAAAGAGATTGTTCAGAAGAACATCGACCGCCTCGAGAAAATCTACCGCGAGGGCAAGAGCATCACCGGCGTCTCGACCGGCTACGGCGAACTCGATCGCCTTACCAGCGGCCTGCAGCCCTCCGAACTCCTGATTCTCGCCGCGCGCCCCTCGCAGGGCAAAACGGCTCTCGCGCTCAACCTCGCCGAAAACATCGCCGTCCGCGCCGGCCGTCCCGTGGCCATCTTCAGCCTGGAAATGTCCCGCGAGTCGCTCCTGCAGCGCATGGTGGCGAGTGTCGCGGAGGTGGACGCGCACAAGTTCCGCACCGGGCATCTCGCCCGCGAAGACTGGGCCCGCATGACCGACGCGCTTGGCGAAATCGCAGCCGCGCCGCTGTGGATCGATGATGCCGGCGGAATTACCGTCGTTGAAATCGGCGCCAAGGCCCGCCGTCTCAAGCGCGACAAGGGCCTGGGCCTGGTCATCGTGGACTATCTCCAGCTCATCACCGCCCGCGGACGCTTCTCCAATCGCAATGAAGAGGTCTCCAGCATCACCCGCGGCCTCAAGGCCCTCGCCAAAGAACTCCAGGTCCCTGTTCTCGTCCTCAGCCAGCTCACCCGCGCGCCCGAGCGCGACGAACGCCGCCCCCAGCTCGCCGACCTGCGTGAATCCGGCGCCATCGAGCAGGATGCTGACGTCGTGATGTTTATCTACCGCCCCAGCTTCTTCAAACCGGACGCCACTCCGGAAGAACGCGAACAGACCGAGTTGCTCATCGCCAAGCAGCGCAACGGCCCCACCGATCGCGTCAAGTTCGTCTTCCGCAGCCGCCTTACGCGCTTCGAGGAGGCCGCGCCCGACGCCTTCTCCGACTTCTCGCCCGATGAAGGCTGAACCCCCGCCTGCGGAGGCGCACCTTGAGCCAGAACGCCACGTTCGGAATCGTCGGCGGCTATGGCGCAACCGGCAGAATTGTGGCCTCCCTTCTCAGCAAGTCCTCCGGTGCGGACTTGCTGGTTGGCGGGCGGGATCTGGCCAGGGCGAGCGCCTTTGCGGCGCAACTCGGTCCCCAGGCTTCCGCAGCGCGGCTCGATGTTCTTGACGAGCAGTCTCTAGGTGTCTTTTGCTCCCGCTGCTCCATCATCATCAATTGCGGCGGACCGGTTATGCTCCTGGAGGATCGGGTGGCTCAGGCCGCATTTCGTGCGCGCCGCCATTATGTGGATGCCGCGAGCATGGGGTTTGTCCGGGAGCGCATGCTTCCCCGTGGCCGTGAACTGACGGACTTGAACCTCTGCTGCGTCGTGTCCGCCGGCTGGATGCCCGGCCTCACCGAATTCCTGCCTGCCTACGCGCACGCGCAAGCCGAGGCCAGGATGGCCGCGATCGATTCCGTAACCGTTTATTTCGCCGACGGGGGCGATTGGTCCAAGAATGCCCTGCGTGACGGCGTAGGCTTCCTTCGCCACACCGGCCTGCGTCGCGCCGGCTATTTCCACAAAGGCTGTCCGGTGCGCGCCGGAATGTCCGCCGCGATGACTAGCGCCGATCTCGGCGCGCCTATCGGCCGCGGACGCTTCGCCCTCTACTCCATGCCCGAATTGGACGAACTTGGCCGCCGCTTGACCGGCTGCGATTTTTTCAGCTACAGCTACGTTTCCGGACTGCGGAGCGCGTTCGCCGCGATCCTCCTTGCCGCGGTGCCTCTGCCCGAAGCGCTCGCCGTGCGTCTTCTCCGCAATGTGTTTCGCCGCAACCGCTTTCCGGTCGGCGGCTTTGTCGTGGTTCGCGTCGTGGGCTCCGCGCGGGGGTGCAGGACTGCCTTCAACACGCAAATCGTCTTTGACAAAGGACAGGACTACTGGCTCACCGCCGTGCCTCTAGCCGTTGTGGCACGCATGATTGCCGCAAACAGCGGCGTTCGCGCCGGCGTTCACTATCTTGCTGATGCCGTTGAACCGGGCCGCTTCATGGCGGAACTCCGCTCGGCTGGAGTCCAGCAAACAGAGGCCTTCGAGCCGCTCGACTGACCTGTTCCGTTTGGGCCACGGCGTCATCAACTGGCCACGCGTGCTTCGCCGCCCCATCCGCGCCCTTTCCTCCTAAGTGCTTCATTTTCCGTGGCTCACGTCCCTTCGCGGCTTTCCCCGCGAATGGCCCGCCTGTTGCTCATCGCCCGTGTTGTCAGAATCGTCGCGCCGTCGCGGTGTGAATCGTTTCGTGCCCGGCGGATGGCGTACACTGAAACTCCTTCGACCCTCGCAGGGGGTTATGCCGCGTCGCAACGAAAAACCGATCCAGGTTTCCGGCCGGCCCGTTTGGGCCGAGGTCTCTTTGTCCGCGCTGGCCGCGAATTTCCGCGCCATCCGCGACTACGTTAATCCTTCGGGAGAAAAACGCGCGAAACCCCGCCAGGTTCTTGCCATTGTGAAGGGCAACGCCTACGGCCATGGTGGACCGCGGGTCGCGCTGGCCTTGGAGAAGGCCGGTGCTTCCTGGTTTGGCGTTACTTGCGCTGAAGAGGGCATCGAGCTGCGCAAGACCGGCTTGCGCGGCCACCTCCTTTCGCTCACGAGTTTCTGGCCTGGCCAGGAGCGCAACCTCGTCCACTACCGCATCACGCCCGTGGTCGTCCGTTGCGAGCAGCTCGCCGGGCTCGAACTGGCTGCTACCCGCAGGCAAAAAGGCTCTCGGCGCGGCCCCCTCGCCTTTCACCTCAAGATTGACTCAGGCATGAACCGTCTGGGCATCGCGCCCCGGGACGTTGAGTGCTTCGCGCGCCAGCTTGCGAAGTGCCCGCACCTGCGCCTCGAGGGCACTTTCACTCATTTTGCTTCCTCCGGTGTCTTCGACAATTCGCCGGTCGGCCGCCAGACGCCCCGCCAGGAAGAGGAGTTTCTCGCGGCGGTCGCCCGCCTTCGCTCCCTCGGTATCTCTCCCGGTCTGGTGCACGCCGCGAACAGCGCCGCCATCGCCGCTCGCCCGGAGAGCTGGCTTGACATGGTGCGGCCCGGCGCGTTGCTCTACGGCTATCACCCCGGCTACGACCCGGCGGAACGCCGCGCCGAAATCGAAGCGAAACTCCCGCTGCAGCCGGTGATGAGCCTGCGCTCCAAGATCATCAGCCTTCGCGATGTTCCCGCGGGTGCCGGTGTCGGGTACGACTCCGTCTTCGTCACCGCGCGGCCTTCCCGAATCGGGGTCATTGCCGCGGGCTACGCCGACGGCTTGCACCGCTCGCTCGGGAACCGCGGCAAGGTTCTGGTGCGCGGCCAGTTCGCACCGATTGTCGGCATTGTCTCCATGGACGTCAGCATGATTGACGTCACCGACGTTCCCGGCGCTGCTGTCGGCGACGTTGTGACCATCTACGGCAAGGAAGGCGAAGTATCCCATCCTGCCAACCTTGTCGCCCGTTCTGTCGGTACGGTCACCTCGGACCTCCTCTGCGCCGTCGGCCACCGCGTTCCCCGCATTTATCTTTGACTCGGCCATCACGCGCCGTCCCTCCCTCTTGACCCCAATCCCCGCCTGGCGTTAGCCTCCCTCGCGCGTCCAGGCTCCATCCTTATTTCGTCAAAAGGAGACACTTATGGTCTCTCTCGCAGCCCTGTGGCTTCCGATTGTGCTCTCCGCGGTGTTTGTCTTCATTGCCAGCTCCATCATGCACATGGTTCTGCCCTATCACCGCAGCGACTACAAACAGCTCCCCGATGAAGACAAGCTCCTCCCCGTCCTCCGCGCCGCGGGCCTCTCCCGTGGCGTTTACATCTTCCCGTACTGTACCCACAAGGACATGAAGTCGCCCGCCATCGCCGAAAAGCAGAAGCTCGGGCCCGTCGGTCACATGACCATCTATCCCACTGGCCCCGTCAACATGGCCAAGTATCTCGTCACTTGGTTCATTTACTGCCTCGTGGTCAGCTTTTTCACGGCGTATCTGACCGGGCGCACTGTGCACTCCGGCGTGGTTTATCTCGGCGTGTTTCGGGTGGCCGGCACTGTGGCCTTCATGGCCTACGGCGTCGGACAAATCGTCAATTCCATTTGGGCCGGCCAGCCCTGGAGTACCACGGCCAAGAACGTCTTCGACGGACTTGTTTACAGCCTGCTCGTTGCCGGCACCTTCGGCTGGCTCTGGCCCCGCTGACCGCGCCGAGCCGTGAGCCCTGGGCCGGCCCATTTCGGCCTGTAGACCTGAAGCGAGCGTTTTGTTTTTCGCCGGAAGAACGTCAGGTGAGGTCCGGTCGCAACTCAGTCATTTCCCCAATATGAGGTAAACTCTGTCCTCTCAATGACTCAGGCCAACCGTATCGCCGCCATCCTTCCCGCTGCGGGCCTCGGAACTCGCATGGGCTCGGGCAAGCCCAAGCAGTTCCTCGAACTCGATGGCGTTCCCATCGTGTTGCTCAGTCTTCGCCGCATCGCTTCCTGTCCGCAGGTCACGGACATTTTCATCGCCACGCGCGCCGACGAAGTGGCGCGCCTGGAAGAAGCGGTTCGCGACGAGAAGCTTTCCCAGCCCGTCCGGGTGGTCCGCGGCGGCGACTCCCGCCAGGAGTCCGTCGGCTGCGCGTTGCGCGAAGTTCCGGATACGGCGGAGATCGTTCTCGTGCACGACGCCGTGCGCCCATTCGTCACTCGCGCGCAGATCGAACGCGTCATCGAAGAGGCGCGCCGCTGCGGCGCCGCCATCCTGGGCGTTCCCGCAATGGACACCGTGAAAGACGTTAAACGCGCCAGCCTCCCGGAAGATGTGGCGCTCATCACGGCGACGATTCCCCGCGAGCGCATTGTCCTGGCGCAAACGCCCCAGGCCTTCGCTACGAAACTCCTGAAGGAGGCGTTCGCCCGCGCCGAGGCGGACGGCGTGAATGCCTCCGACGAAGCCGGCCTGGTCGAACGCCTCGGCCACGCCGTACACGTTGTCCTCGGCTCCGAGCGCAACATCAAAATCACGCGGCCCGCGGACATGGACCTGGCGCGCTTTTACCTCGAAAGCGAGCGGCGGAAGGCCGGTGCATGAGCGCGCGCTGTGGCATCGGCTACGATTTGCATCGCCTTGCGCCCGGGAAGCCTCTGACCATTGGCGGCGTCGAGATACCCTTCGACAAAGGACCCGTTGGTCATTCGGACGGCGACGTGCTTGCTCACGCTATTTGCGATGCGCTCCTTGGTGCTGCGGGTCTGCGCGACATCGGCACGCACTTTCCCGACACGGACCCCAAATGGAAAGGCGTCTCGAGCCTGCTCTTCTTGGAGCACACCAGGAACCTCCTGGCCGAGCGCCGTCTGGATATCGACCACGTCGATGCTGTTGTGGTCCTCGAGAAACCCAAGCTGGGTCCGTATTTTCCCCAAATGCGCGGGTTGCTGGCAAAATCGCTTGGCGTCGCGCCGGAGAAGGTCCATCTGAAGGCGAAAACCAACGAGGGCATGGACGCCGTCGGTCGCGGCGAAGCCATCGCCGCGCACGTCGTAGCCACGCTGAGCTCCCGATGAACTCCGGAGAAGCTCCTGCCGCTTCCGCGCCCGGCGGCTTGGTGAACGCATTCTCTGCCGCGGACATTGCCGCGATCCTCGCGGAGAAAGGCTGGCTCTCTGGAACCGCGAGCGCCGAGCAGTCCGCATGGTGCGAACGCGCCGCGGCGCTGCTTGGCCCGCACGCCGCCGGCCGGGCCGCGCTTGAGGACTTGCTTGGTCTGGTCTTTCACTACGACGCGCGGGAAATTCTCTCGCATGTCGAAAGCCATTCGATATTGGCGCGCCACGCCGCTCGCGACGTCCTGCGCGAAACGGCTTTGCTTCTTCTCGAGGGCGGCGCGCTCGGCTCCGACCGCTTCAAGGAGATCGTGAATGCGCTAAAGGAGCGGCTCGGGATTCGCGGGCGCGAATTGTTTCATCCGATTCGCTTGGCGCTCGCTGGCCGCGGCGGAGAAGGCGAACTTGACCGCGTGATTCTGCTGCTCGATGAAGCGGCGGCGTTGCCGTTTGCGCCGAGCGTCAAGAGCGGGCGCGAGCGCATCCTGGAATTCTGCTCCACGCTCGATTGAGAGATGATGCGGCACCTCACGGGAATTCACGCGGTTTGCGAGGCGCTCAAAGCCGGGCAGCACCTTGAACGCATCGCCATTGCGCGCGGCCGGCAGGATCGCCGCGTCGAGGAAATTGTGCAGCTTGCGCGACGCCGCGATGTTCCCGTGCGCTTCGAAGATCGAGCGCAGCTGGATCGCCTCGCCGGCACAACAGAACACCAGGGAGTCGTGGGGCTCGCCGCCGCCCGGCCCGCTGCCCTGCTGGAGGACATTCTGGCTGCCGCGGCCGCGGACAAGACGCAGAAGGGTTTTCTGGTCCTCCTCGATGGCGTCGAAGACCCGCGCAACCTCGGCGCAATTATCCGCACGGCCTTGGCCGCGGGCGCGCACGGCGTGGTGATTCCGGAGCGGCGCGCCGCCGGCTTGACCGACGCGGTGGAGCGAGCCTCGGCCGGCGCGCTGGCCCATTTGCCGGTCGCGCGCGTGACGAATCTCCCGCGCGCGATGGAGGACTTGAAAAAAGTGGGCTATTGGCTCATAGGCCTTGATGAGCATGCGGAAAAAACCTATACGTCGGCGGATTTCACTTCGCCGGTGGGAATCGTCCTCGGAGGAGAAGGCGAAGGCCTGCACGAATTGACGCGCAAGCGCTGCGACTTTGTCGTTTCGTTGCCGACGCGAGGGCCGGTTCGGTCGCTCAACGTTTCCGTCGCGGCCGGCGCCGTTTTCTTCGAAGTGCTGCGGCAGCGCGGCGCAACAAAGCCGTAAGCGCCCGTTTCTCGTTGATACTCAAACGTGGTGCGCTACTTGTCGTACTGAATGAGCGAGAAGACGTCCAGGCCCGGCAATTTTGCGCGGCCCTTCAGAAAAGAAAGCTCCACGGCAAAAGCCGCACCGTCCACCTGACCGCCGATTTGCCGAACCAGCTCGACCGTCGCTGCAGCCGTGCCGCCCGTGGCGAGAAGGTCGTCGCAAACCAGCACCTTTTGCCCGCGCTGCACGGCGTCGGCGTGAATCTCCAGCGTGTCCTTGCCATATTCCAAGGCGTAGGAAACGCTGCTGGTTTTCCAGGGCAGTTTTTTGGGTTTGCGAACCGGAACGAAGCCCGCGCCCAGGCTGTAAGCGAGCGCCGGGCCAAAAATGAATCCGCGCGCCTCGATTCCCGCCACGATGTCAATCTGATGGCTGGAATAGTGCGCGCACAACCTGTCGATCAACGCGTGAAAACCCTTTTTGTCCTTCAGCAGGGTCGTGACGTCGTAAAAGAGAATGCCCGGCTTGGGATAGTCCGGTATCTCGCGGATCAGTTTCTTCAAATCGTTCATCGAACGTCTCCTCAGACCGTGTTGGTGATGCTGAATCCCTCGGAATGACCCTCGTCGACGGCGGCGGGTTCTTCCTCCACGCCGGAAACCCGGGAAGTCATCGGTCCGGCTTCGAGCTTGGCGCGCAGCGCCGCCAACTGCTCACCCGTGCCGATGGCGTAGACCTCCACTGAGCCGTCGCGACGGTTGCGCACGTACCCGGCAAGCCCCAGCCGTTCGGCACACCGGTGAGCGAAAAAACGAAAACCGACCCCCTGCACGACTCCGGACACAACGAATCTGCGGGCGTAGATGTCTTCGGACACCAGCAAAGAATTTTAGCAGAGCGCCCGGCCTTTCGGCGCCCGCCTGTCCCAGAGGACTGCTCGAGGGACAGTGTTTACCACACAGAAACACTATAGTACGACGGTGCCATCGACCTTGGACGCCGCCGCAAATCAACATCGTGCATCCGCAAGCATCACCCCCGGCCAAGCCGGGATTCGGCCCACGGAAACCAAGGGATCCAAGCCGTTTAATTCTAGGAGGAAGACGTGAAGTTATTGACTACGCTGAGGATATCTGTGCTGTTCGTCGGCTTTGGAGCCATCCTTTGGTTTGCTCCGCCCTGCCGCGCCCAGCAAGAAACCGATCCACAAAGTTTCGACTCGATTCCTGCGTCTGAGGCTCCGGCCAAGCCGAAGAGCCAGCCTGTTGCCAAGAAGGCAACACCGGGTCAGCGCACCAAGAATGCCGCGACGGCGACGGTTCAGCCTGCTTTGGCGCGCCAGGCGCAGGACTCGCAGCCTTCCGAAGCCGTGGCCATCCCGGCGAAGCGCACATCAAAGAAGCGCGAGCAAGACAACCGCTAGGCTCGCTTAAGCCGGGGATCCAAATCGGGCCCTCACCTGGCAGCCTGCCGGTGGAGTACACTGCGTTTGAACGCGGCGCAGGATAGCCGCATCCAATGAGTGGAATGAAACGCAGGAGCCCATTGCGCTGCGCCGCGCGGCTACGTGCACTTTGGTGCATGTCATGGCTCGTCGGCGCCTTGCTGACTGTGGCGCCCGCACCGGCCCAGAGCAGCAATCCCGGGCCGCTGATACCTCCGCCTCCGGAAGAACACAATGTACGCCGCATCGGCAACAAGCCTGCGCCGGCCGCGCCGCCGGCTCTTCCCCCCGAGGAGATCATCCGGCGGTTCTCGCAGAAAGAGGACGAGTTTCTCGAAGCGACGACCCATTTCACTTTTCGCAAAGTCATCCGGCTGCAGGAATTCAACCAGGAAGGCAAAGCGGCAGGTGAAGAAAGAATCACGATCGAGCCCTACGAAACGGAATCGGGCAAGCTGCGCTACCGTGTGAAGCGCG
>DASPOW010000274.1:0-5247 GCA_035625855.1 Candidatus Methylomirabilota bacterium
CGACCGGGCGACGACGATCCTGGCGGCGATTGACCCCAAGACCAGGCCGCAGGACCTGGCGCGGCCCGGGCACGTCTTTCCGCTGCGCGCGCGCAACGGCGGCGTGCTGGTGCGCGCGGGGCAGACGGAAGCTTCGGTGGACCTGGCGCGGATCGCGGGGCTTTCGCCGGCGGGGGTGATCTGCGAAATCATGAGCGAGGACGGCACGATGAGCCGGGTGCCGCAGCTCATCGAGTTCTGCCGGGCGCACGGGCTGAAGATGGTGACGGTGGCGGACCTGATCCGCTTCCGCATGCAGCACGAGCGCTACGTCCGGCGGGTGGCGGAAGCCATGCTTCCCACGCGCTTCGGGGAGTTCCGCATGATCGCGTACGCGAGCGAGGTGGACCGCGACCAGCACGTCGCGCTGGTGCGCGGCGAGCTGGAGAGCGGCGAAGCGCCGCTGGTGCGCGTGCACAGCCACTGCCTGACCGGGGACGTGCTGGGCTCGACGGCGTGCGACTGCCAGGAGATTATCGCGAGGTCGCTCGAAGCGATCTGCAACGCGGGGCGCGGCGTATTTCTCTACCTGCACCACACCGGGCGCGGGTTCGGCATCGAGGCCGGAGAAACGGAGCCGGGCGCGCTGCCGAAGATTCATTTTCACGCGCGGGGGCAGCTCGACCGCGAACCCGCGCGGCAGCGCATGGTGCAGCACGAAAGCGGCATAGGGGCGCAGATCCTGATCGACCTGGGATTGAAGGACATTCGCGTGCTGACCAACCATCCGAAGAAGGTCGTGGCGCTGGAAGGCTACGGCATCCGCATCGCGGACCAGGTGCCGCTGCGCATCGCGGCTCCGCGGGCGACCCACCAGGTGCTGTAGCGGCGGCCTGCCGACAGGCAGGCGCGACGCCGCTGCCCGGCGGGGTAAAGCCGCCGCTACACAAATAGAGAGAGAAAAAACGGAAACCCCAGTGGGGCCGCGCTGAAGCCTCGACCTATGACGAGGGCGGCTTCGCGGGAGGCGGATTGTCCTTCTTCGCGTCGGCGGCGGCGGGAGGCTTGCCGACGGTCAGGTACTTGCGCATTTTGGCGAGGCGCTTCTGGCCGATGCCGGGAACGGCCAGGAGATCGTCCACGCTCCTGAAGCCGCCCACGCTTTTGCGGGCCGCGACGATGTGCTTCGCGGTGGTGGGGCCGATGCCGGGGACTTTCTGCAGCTCGGTTTCGCTGGCGGTGTTGATGTTCACCGGGCGAAGCGGCGGTTTTTTCGTGCCGGCGACCTGGAGCGCGAAAAGAAAACAGAGATAGGCCACGGCAAGGCACAAGGGCAGAACGGCGCGGCGAAGGGGATTCATGGCCTGGTTTTGCTTGCGGGAAAGCTACTACCGAAGGGGGTAGTTTGCAAGGCGAAATGGAAAAGCCCCAGGCCGCACCGCGGCCCGGCCGGCGTCGCGGCTGAACCACATCACAGAAAAAGCAGATTCCTCGAGCAAACACCGCGCTCGGAATGACACAGGTGAAGGGTGGCAAGGGCGGATGTCGCGGCGGCGCTACCCGGGCAATTTCGCGCCCTGGGCGTCGTAGAAATCGACTTCGCCGAAGAGGGCGGCCTGCTGCGCAATCTGCGCGCGGTCGCCCACCAGGACAATCTGCAAGTTCCCTGAGCCGAAATAGTCTCGCGACGCAGCGAGAACGTCTTCGGGTGCGAGGGCGCGCATTTTGCCGCGATAGGTTTCGAGATAATCCCCGGGCAGCTCGTCAATGGCGACAGTGGAGAGCTGTCCGAGCAAACCCTCCTGCGAGCCGAGGCCCAGGGAGAACAGGCCGCTCAGGTAATTCTGGCCGTCGGCGAGCTCGCTCTCCGGGATGGGGAGCGAGCGCATGCGGTCGAGCTCGTAGAAAATTTCGGTGAGGGTGGCGGCCACGACGTCGTTGCGCACCGCGGCAAAAACCGTGAAGTGCCCGGCGCGGCGCAGCGGCGTGAGCGTGCTGCGCGGGCTGTAGGTGTAGCCCTTGGCTTCGCGGATGTTCATCACCAGGCGCGAATTGAACGCGCCGCCGAAAACGGCGTTGGCCAGGACGAGCTTCAGCCAGTCGGGGTGCTTGCGGTTGATGGCGAGGCAGCCGGCGAGGATTTGGGTCTGCACGGCCCCGGGTACGTGGACAAGGTGCACGCGGCGGCCGCGAAGCTGCGGCGGCGCCGGGAATTCGCGGGCGGCGGGAGTTTCGCCGCGCCACGGGCCGAAGATTTCTTCGGCCTGGGCGAGGACGGCCTGCGCCTCAAAATCGCCGACAAGAAGCAGAACGGCGTGCGCTGGAGAGTAGTTGCGGCGATAGACCGCGAGGAGTTCTTCGCGGCGATACTCCTGGACCTGCTGCTCGGTGGGCGCGTACTGCGAGTAAGGATGCGCGCCGTAGAGAACCTTGCGCAGGCGCTCGGCGGCGAGAAAACCGGGGGTGGCGCGGTCGTTGCGGACTTCTTCGAGGCGCAGGCGGCGCTCGCGCTCGAACTCGGGCTCGGCGAAGGAGGCTTCGCGGGCGAGCTCGCCGACCAGGGCGAGGAGCGGGCGGGAGTGTTCGGAGAGGCCGGCAAAGGAGATGGTCGTGGTGTCGGCATTGGCGCCGGAGGAGAGATCGGCGCCGATGCGGCGCAGATCGTCCTCGATCTGGCGGCTGGAGCGGCGCGATGTTCCGGTGCGGACGACGCGCGCGGCCATTGCGGCGAGGCCGGGGGTCGCGCCCGGCAGGGCGGCGTTGCCGGCGCGAAAGACGAGTTCGCCGGTGAGTTTCGGGACGCGGCGCGATTCAGCCAGGATGACTTCGAAGCCGCTCGAGAGGCGCGCGCGGGTGCGCTTCGGCCAATGCACGGGGCGCTCCGCGGAAAGCGGCGGAACCCCGCCGGGGATTTCGGAGACCGAGGGAGTCGCCATCACGCGGCCTCCCGGGCGATTGAGGCGGGCCGGCGAAAGACGATGGCGCGGCTCTCGCGGCGCAGGTAGCGCCGCGCGACGTCCTGCACGTCGTCGCGAGTGACTGCGAGAAAGCCGTCGAAGATGGCGTTGATGAGTTGCGGGTCGCCGTCGAACATCGTGAGGCAGGCAAGGAGATGCATCAGACCGAAGCGGGGCAGCATGCCGCCTTCGAGCGAGGAGTAGAAGTCGGAGCGGAATTTCACCTGGAGCTGCTGCAGTTCGTCGGCGCTCACGCCGGGGTCCTGTACTTCGCGCATCACGGCGTCGAATTCCGCGAGGGTCGCTTCGGCGGAGAATTCGGGCTTGTGCATGATGCGCGTGACCATCTGGGTCGGGCCGCTCAGGCCGAAGAGGTCGTCCACGCCGCCTTCGGCTTCGACGGCCACCTGTTTTTCCATCACCAGCCGGCGGAAGACGCGCCCGGCGCGGCCGCCGTGGAGCGCCATGTCCAGCATGGCCATGGCGTGCCAGTCCTTCGAGCGGCGCGGCGGCAGGCGGTAACCGATGGCCATGGCCGGGAGCTTGCCGAATTTTTCCTCGACCGTGCCGCGGCGCTCCTCGGTTTGCGGCGGTTCGCTGACGTCGGCGAAGAGCGGCGGAGCGCCCGCGGGGATGCCGCCGAAATGCTTCTGCGCGAGGGAGAAGCCCTCCGGCGGGCGAACGTCGCCGACCATCAGGAGCACGGCGTTGTTGGGAAGGTAGTAGGTCTTGAAGAAGGCCTGCACGTCGGCGAGATTGGCGGCATCGAGGTCCGCAAAATCGCCGTAGAAATTGTGGGCGTTGGCCCAGTTGCGAAAAGCGACCGGCGGAAGATCGAGCCAGGGAAAGCCGCCGTAGGGCTCGTTCATCACGTTGACGCGGACTTCCTCCTTCACGACGTCGCGCTGGTTGTTGAGATTCTCCTGGTCCACCTTGAGGGCGCGCATGCGGTCGGCCTCGAGCCAGAGGATGCGCTCGAGGGCGTTCGAGGGAACGGCCTCGAAGTAATTTGTCAGGTCGTAGTGGGTGGTGCCGTTGAGCACGCCGCCGGAGGAGTTGATGAGCTTGATGTGCATCATCTTGGGCGCGTTGGCGGAGCCCTGAAACATCATGTGCTCGAACAGGTGCGCGAAGCCGCTGCGCCCGCGGGGTTCGAGGCGGAAGCCGATGCGGTAATAGACACCCACGGTGACGAGCGGCGCGGATTCATCCGGCGCGATGACCACGCGCAAGCCGTTTTCGAGCGTCTTGCTCTCCACCGGAATCTGCAGTTTCATCAGCAGCGGCCTCCCGTAGCCTTTCTTGCTTTCTGCGATTGCGTTTCCTGTAAGACGCGCTGCAACGCAGCAAGGGTTTCCGCGGGCTGGCGCGCGAGCACGACGGCACCGAGCCGCGCCAGCGCTTCGTGCGCGGCGGCGATTTCCGGCCGCAGCTCACGCAAAGCCGCGGCATGAATCGCGATGATGCCATAGTCGCCGCGGGAGAGCGGGCCGGTCCACGCCGGGCCGGGACCCAGGCGCTCGAAATTCTGCAGGACCTGGCGCGCGAGCGGCAGAAGGGTGCGCGTCGCCTGGCGGCGCTTCATGCCGACGGCAAGCAGCGCTTGCACGGCGGCTTCCATGAGGGCAAGGAGATGCCCGGCGGCGAGGGCGCAGGCGGCGTGGTACAAGGGCTTCTTGTCGCCCGGGATGCGCACGGGAATGCCGCCAAGCACCCGTGTCATCTGCCGGGCCACGCGCAGCGCTGCAGGATCGCCCTCGATGGCGAACACCCTTGCCGCAAGCGGGGGCAAGCCGACCCCGCTGAAGGTCTGCGCCGGGTGGATCGAGCCGACCGCGGCGCCCTGCGCGCGCACCGGTTCCAGGACGCGGGAGTCCAGGGCTCCGCTGGTGTGCAGCACGACTTTGCCGGCGAGTTCTTCTCCGCCGATGCGCGCAAGCTCCGCGGCCAGGTCGGCGAGGCAGTCGTCCGGCGTGGCAATCAAGATGACGCGGGCCAGCAGAACCTGCCGCGTGAGTCCCGCGCAGGGGCGGCCCGCTCCGATAAAGCGGACGGCGCGTTTCGCGGAAGGTCCGCTGCGCGTGGAGACCGCCGCGATTTTCCAGCCAAGTTCATGGAGCCGCTTGCCGAGCGCGCGTCCCACGCGCCCCGCACCGACGATGGAAAGGCTCGTTGGCATGTTGTGATAGGATAGCGTTTTCTTCAGTATTGACAACCGCAACGTGCACCTGGCCGCGACGATTTTCCTCGGCGTCATTGCATTGGCATGGCTAACTTACGGCATTGGAACCGCTTATGGCGCGCTGCGGCT
>DASPOW010000275.1:0-4221 GCA_035625855.1 Candidatus Methylomirabilota bacterium
CGCGTCGGCCCCGTTCAAATCTCCCTGCAAAAGGCCGATCAGAAAAAGGGCCGCTTCTCCATCACCGTTTTTGTGGACGACCGCTCCGTCGAAAAGAAAGACCGCACCATCGGCGAGCCCATCCAGTTCTATGTCAAGGGCGCTCAGCGCACCTCGCCCTATGAAATCGTGATCTTCGAAGTGGGCAAAGACCAGGCCACCGGCTATCTCTCGACGCCCAAGGAAGGCGCTGCGGCCGCCGCTCCGGCGAAACCCGCGTCCTGACGCCGCAGCGTTCTCGTTCCGCGCGCCAGTCGCGCCCAAGTCGCGCTTCTGGAAACTTGTCGTCTGGCCGGCCTTTCTTCTCCCGCGCCGCCGTTCTAGCATTTCCCTAGGAGCGGTTGCGCTCTAATCCCTCCAGGAGTTTTTTCGTGAGCACCCTGAACTCGCGCCTCTTGCGCTTTGCATCTCTCTTCACCCTTCTCTTGACCGCGGCCTCTGCCCGCGCCCAGGCTCCGCTTGAGCCGGCCGATCTCCCCGCGCGCACGATTTTCTACATTGTTTGGCGTGGCGCTCCTGCCGCCGACGTTCGCCATGCGAATTCCCTCTACGCCCTCTGGGATGACCCCGGATTCAAGCCCGTCCGCGACGCCCTCGCCGAGGGATTCCTGAAGGACGCCAACAAGGGCCGCAAATCCGCCGCCCCCGCGGCCGGCAAGAAAGATGTTTCCTCTTCCGCTTCCCAAGCCCAGAAAGCCCCGAAGCGCGAGCTGACCCGCGAGGATGTCGACAATTTCGCTTCGCTCTTCGACAACGGCTTCGTCCTCGGCTACATCGGCGCCCCGGAAGGCAGCGCTACAGCGGCGCCCGCCGCCAGCAAGCCCGCGGCTCCGGCTTGGAACGGTTTCTTTCTCGTCTACAACCGCGCCGGAAAGGAAGCCATCATCGACAAATTCATCTCCGACATGCAGCACAACCCCTCCAAGGACGAGGCGCGCATCGCTCCCGTCACCATCGCCGGCCTCGCCGCCCTGGAAATCAAGGGCAAGGATTCCACCTCCTATGTCGTGCAGAACGGAAAATTCCTCGTCCTCGCGCAGGAAAAGCCCGTCGCCGAAGCTCTCCTGAAGCGCCTCCTCGGCCAGACCCCGGCGGCCGAAAAATCGCTCGCCTCCAACGATGCTTTCCGCGAAGCCCGCGCTTCTCTCGCCCCCAACGGCGTTCTCGACTTCTTCGTCCGCATGCCGGACCTGAGCGACTTTCCCGCGCCGCAGGCGGGCCCCCCCGCGCAACCCGGCATGCCCGCGCTTAAACCTGAAGCCCTGATCAAGGCCTTGCGCCTTGACGCTGTTCACTCCTTCTGCGGCACGGTTCTGCTCGACGGTCCGCGCACCCGCTTCCAGGGCGGCATTCTCGGCGACACTTCCAGGGGCACGCTCTTCGACATCTGGGGTGCCGGCCCGGTTTCGCCGGCCATGAGCGGCTTTGCCTCCGCCGACGTCGTCTCCTTCAGCCAGACCCAGTTCGATCTCCAGGGCATCCTCGAGCTGGCGCGCCGCGTTGCCGCCTCGTTTCTCCCGCCCGGCCAGACCGGCATGATTGACATGGTCGAAGCGGGCATCGCCGGGAAAATCGGAATGTCTCTCTCCGAAGCGATGGACCTCTTTACCGGCGATTTTGGCTCGTTCCAGTCGGGCACCGGTTTTGACCCGGCCCGCCAGCTCTACGTTCTCGGAATCCGCAAGAAACCCGAGACTCTGAAGCTGCTGCGCACGCTCCTCAACGAACGCGTCGCCTCCGAGCGCAGCGAAAACGGCGTCACCTTCCTCAAGATTTCTCTCAGCAGCTCGCAGGGCAAAGCCGGCGTCGCCCAGTGGAACTTCTATCACCTCGCCGTCACCGACGGCTTCATCCTCGGCGCGCCCAGCCACGAATCGCTTCGCACCGCGCTCGCGCAGCCTTCCCCGAGCGCTTCCGCCCTTACCTCGTCGCCCAGGTTCCGCGAGTTCCGCTCCCAGCTTCCGTCGCAGCCCAACGGTCTCGGCTTCGGTGATTTCGCGCGCGTTGATTGGGCCGCGGCAAAGCAGCGCTGGCTGACTTCTTCCAAGCCCGCGCCCAAGCGGACCTCCGGCGCCGCTCCTGCCGCCGACGCTCCTCCGGCTTGGCTCGTCAACTGGGACGCGTCCGTCATTGGACGCCACTTGCATACGGCCGGCAGCGCGTCCTGGAAGGACGCCAAGGGCCTCCACTTCGACGGCTGGCTGGACTAAAACGCCGGGCTCGAACGCGTCGTGGCGCGGCGGGCTATCTCATCAACCGGGGGCGCCGGGGTCGGAGCTTCAGCTCCGACAACCACAAGGTCAGCAACATGGGCTTTAGCCCCTGAGGAAATGCCTTTGTTCCGCTCATCCCAATTCTTGACGCGGGTTCGATGGGTTCGAGCGTTCGCCTGCTGGTTCGCCTGCGCCGCTCTTCCCGCGCAGGAGCCGCCCGCCCCACCCGCTACCGTCCGCGCCAGCGTGGACCGCGTCAGCGTCGGCGTCATCGTCACCGACGCCCGGGGCAATTTCCTCGAAGGCCTGCGCAAAGACGACTTCCGCGTCTTCGACGACGGAGTCGAGCAGCCCATCGCCGAGTTCGCTTCCGTCAACGACCCCGCTCAAGTTGTCCTGCTGGTCGAAACCGGCCCCGCCGTTTATCTCCTCGAGTCGAACCACTTGCAAGCCGCGCTGGCCCTCCTCGAGGGCCTTGCTCCCGGCGACAGCGTCGCTGTCGCCGGCTACACCGACCGCGCCCTGCCCGTTCTCGGCTTCACCACCGACAAGCGCGCCGCCGCAAACGCCCTCGACTCGCTCCGCTTCCGTACCGGCTTCGCCGACCTCAATCTCTCCTCCGCGCTCGCCGGGGTCCTCTCTTCGCTCGCAAGCCTCCCCGGCAAGAAGACCATCGTCCTTCTCTCCACGGGCCTCGACACTTCCCCGCCTCCGGCGCGCGACGCCGTTCTCGATGCCCTGCGCCTCGGCGACGTTCGTGTCCTCGCCGTCTCGCTTTCCGCGGGCCTTCGCGGCGCGCCCGCAAAAGGCAAACGCGCTCCTTCCTCCGAAAAGTCCGGCGACGTCGCTGCCGGCCTCGCCGAAGCCGACGCCCGCCTCAAGGCTCTTGCCGAAATCACCGGCGGACGCGCTTTCTTTCCCGCGAACGGCAGGGAAATGTCCGCGGCCTTCGCTCAAATCGCCCAGCTCGTCCGCCACGAGTACAGCCTTTCTTTCGTTCCTCCTGCCCGCGACGCCAAGCCACACTCCATCGAGGTCCGTCTCGCTCTCGCCGCCCCGCCGCATTCGCAGGCCGCTGCGCGCCTCTCGCACCGCCTCGCTTACCGCGCCCCGTCGCCGCCCTGACGAGTCGCCTTCGCATCCGCGCGCCCGAGCGTCATTCCGGGCGAAGATCTCCGACGAATCTCTCTTCTTTGTGGTGTCCTGCGGATGTGCCGCCGGGGGAAAAACGCTACTCGAATTCCTTCAGCGTGCGCGCCATGCTGCTGAGCCGTTCGTCCACGCGCGCGAACGCCGTCCCCGCCTCGAACGTGCCGTCGCCGTTCAGTTTCCCCGCCGCCACGCCGGACAGGATCTCGAACCCCTCTTCCACTTTGCTCACCGGGTAGATGTGGAATCGCCCCGCGCGCACTTCTTCCAGCACGTCGTCGCGCAGCATCAGGTCCTCGACGTTCTCCGCGGGAATGATCACGCCCTGCGTTCCCGTCAGGCCCTTGATCCGGCACACGTCGAAAAAACCCTCGATCTTCTCGTTCACCCCGCCGATGGCCTGCACGTCGCCCTGCTGGTTCACCGAGCCCGTCACCGCCACGTCCTGCCGCAGCGCCATCCCCGCCAGCGACGACAACAACGCGTAAATCTCCGCGGTGCTCGCGCTGTCCCCGTCCACGCCGGTGTACGATTGCTCGAAGCAGATGCTTGCCGCCAGCGACAGCGGCTTGTTCTGCGCGAAGCGGTTCCGCAGGTACCCCGCGATGATCTGCATCCCTTTGTCGTGAAAACGCCCGCTCAGGTTCGCTTCCCGCTCGATGTTGATCAGCCCCGCCTTGCCCATCGCCGCCGTCGCCGTGATGCGCACCGGCTTGCCGAACGCGTATCCGCCGATCTCCATCACGCTCAGCCCGTTCACCTGCCCGGTGCGCCCGCCTGTCACGTCGATCAGCAGAGTTCCTTCGTCAATCATCTCCCG
>DASPOW010000276.1:0-4419 GCA_035625855.1 Candidatus Methylomirabilota bacterium
AGGGGACACAACGGGATTTCTATGAAGTGCTGGGAGTGGGCCGGGCGGCGAGCGTCGAGGAGATCAAGTCGGCGTACCGCAAAGCGGCGCTGAAATGGCACCCGGACCGGAACCCGGAAAAGAAGCATGAGGCCGAGGAGCGGTTTCGAGAAGCGACAGAGGCCTACAGCGTGCTGAGCGACACACGAAAGCGCGAGACGTATGACCGTTTCGGACATGCCGGGCTCTCCGGCGGAGCGGTGCCGGACTTCAGCAACACAATCTTTCAGGATTTCCATGACATCTTCGGGGATTTTTTCGGCCTGGAAGAGCTGTTCGGGACGGGAAGGCGAGCGCGGAACCGCGTGCAACGCGGGGCGGACCTCCGGTACGACATGACGCTGGGGTTCGAAGAGTCCGCCGCGGGCGTCTCGACGAAGATCAAGGTGCCGCGGCTGGAGTATTGCGAGGCGTGCAACGGAACCGGAGCGAAGGCGGGCACGGGAGTTGTGGCGTGCCAGACGTGCGGCGGGCGAGGCCAGGTGGTCTCACAGCAGGGGATGTTCATGATCTCGCGGACTTGCCCGGCGTGCCGGGGTGCGGGCCAAGTCGTACGGGAGCGGTGCCCGGAATGCCGCGGACAAGGCCGGCTGGAGCGGGAGAAGACAATCGAGCTGCGCGTGCCGCCGGGCGTAGACAGCGGGACGCGCCTGCGAGTGGCGGGCGAGGGCGAGCCGGGGCCGAACGGCGGGCCCCCGGGGGACCTTTACGTCGTGCTGGACGTCAAGGAGCACAGTTTTTTTGAGCGGCGCGGCGCGGATTTGTACTGCACGATTCCCATCAGCGTGGCTCAAGCGGCGCTGGGAGCGGAACTGCACGTTCCCGGGCTCAACGGAGAAGAGAAGCTGAAGATTGCGGAAGGGACGCAGGCGGGAACCGTGTTTCGCCTGAGAGGCAAGGGACTTCCGGACCCGCACGGCGGCGGGAAGGGCGATCTGTACTACCACGTGCGGGTGGTAACGCCTTCGAAGCTCAGCAAGGAACAGCGGAGGCTATTCGAGGCTCTCGACGCGGTGCTGAAGGTAGAAAACAAGCCGGCGGAGCGGGGCTCTTCGTTGTTCGACAAGATCAAGGATATTTTTGGATAGCGGGCCTGGCTGCCGGCAGGCGCCCGTCCCGCGGGTGCGCACCTGCCTGAGGTAGAATCGCACGCCATGCGGCGGCGATTTTTCGTCGAACAATTCGGAGCGAATAGGTGTGTGCTTCAAGGAGAGGCGGCACACCACCTGGGGCGCGTGCTGCGCGCCGCGCCGGGTCAACTCTACGAATTGAGCGACGGGAGGCGGGTACGGCTGGGACGCATTGAGAAGGTCGGCCGGGACGCGGTTGAATTCGCGCTGCTCGAGGAACTGCCCGCGACAGAACCGACGCTGCGGACGACGCTGCTGCTGGCGGTCGTGAAGTTCGAGGCGTTCGAATGGGCGGTGGAGAAAGCGACGGAGCTGGGGGTGGGCTCGATCGCGCCGCTGGCCGCTGCGCGAAGCGAGAAGGCGCTGGTCGCTGCGGCTTCGAAGCGCGGCGCACGCTGGAGGAAGATTCTGCTGGAGGCTGCGCAGCAGTCGCGGCGTCTGCGGCTGCCGGAGCTCGGAGCAGTTACGCGGCCGGAGCAAGCGTTCCGCGAGCGCCGGGAAGCGTTGCGTTTGCTGTTGTCCGAACGGCCGGAGGCTGCGCGGATGCGGACGGTTCTTTCTTCGACGAAGGCGAGCGAGGCGGCACTCGCGGTCGGTCCAGAGGGCGGATGGACCGACGAGGAGATTGCTTTGGCGCGGGAAGCAGGCTTTCGCGACGTTTCTCTGGGCAAGGGGATTCTGAGAACCGAGACGGCGGTGATTGCCGGGCTAGCGGCGCTGAACTACGCGCTTGGCGAAGAGTAGAGTCTGCTTTAGGATACGGACATGCGACGCGCCCTGATCTGCCTGTCCGCGCTTCTCTTGCTTCCTGTAGCCGCCGCGGCGCAGGAGCGTCCCTTGCAGACGGTGGACGCGGAGACGGTGCCGCCGGGAACGCTGCGAGCGGCCATCGGATTCGATTTTCTGCAAGACGTGGATTTTCCCCTTTCGGGGCTGAACGGAGACCTCACTTCGATCGGCGTCGTGGGCTTCCGGATGGGGGTCGGCAAGCTGGTCGAAGTTCAGCTCAGCGGCGTAATACAGAACTTCCTGGACATCAAGGCGCAGGGCGTGTCGTTCGCCGGGCCGCTGCAACTATCGGGCGCGAATTCAACCCACGATGTCGGGGACTTTGCGCTGGCGACAAAGATACGTTTGGTCGGGGAAAGCGGGAAGCGGCCGGGCATCGCGTTTGAGTTCGGCTTCATCATGCCGAACTCGAACCAGGCGAAAGGCATCGGCACGAACACGACAAACGTTTTTGCCCTGGTGGCGCTCGAAAAGCATTTGAAGGGCGTGCAGCTCACGGGGAACCTGGGAATCGAGATTCTGCAGGCGCCGAACGCTCTTTTTTCGCAGAACGACGTGCTGCTTTACGGATTCGCCTTCAGCGTGCCGGTGAGGTCGCGCTTGCACGTGGTTGGGGAGATTGCGGGGCGGCAGTCCACGCGCAGCATTGCCACGGGGCTGCTGGGCACGGAAAGCCAGTCGCAAGCGAGACTGGGGGTGCAGTTGCTGGCAGGGGGGCTGACCTGGGACGTCGCGGGAATTGCAGGTTTGCAGACGCACGACCCGAAAGCCGGCGTGACATTCGGAGTGACGAAGGACATCACGCTGTTCGACTACGGCCGGGTGAAGTAGCGCGAGAGCACCGGGCGTCTTTGGACCTTGGCGGCAACGTGTGGCGCGGGCGGCTCGGGCGTGTTATAAATTGAATTTCAGGGCGCATGCAACCGAGCGACGAAAAAAGCGCAGCCTCTCCGGCAATCGTGGCGCCACCCGCGAATGCGCAGCCGTCGGGGGCGTTTCGGCACGAAATCCGCGTCTGGGTGCGCGACCTGCTTTTGGCCGTCGGCATCGCGCTGGTCATCATCGTTTTCCTCTACCAGCCGGTCAAGGTCGAAGGCACCAGCATGGCTCCGCTGCTTTCCGACCAGGAACGGATTTTCATCAACAAGTTCGTCTACCGTTTTGAGCCGATCGACCGCGGGGACGTGGTCGTTTTCTGGTATCCGCTGGACCGTTCGAAGTCGTTCATCAAGCGGGTCATCGGGCTGCCGGGGGAGACGGTGGAAATCCGCCAGGGCCGCGTGCGGGTGAACGGGCACGTGCTCGACGAGCCGTACGTGCCTGCGCAATTCGCAGACTACAGCGACTACGGCCCGATCCGGGTCGCGAAGGATTCCTACTTCGTGATGGGCGACCACCGCATCAGCTCCAACGATTCGAGGGTGTTCGGTCCCGTCGCCAGCCGGTATATTTACGGGCGCGCGGTGTTCGCCTACTGGCCGTTCGACCACTTCGGCACGCTTTCGCAGACGAATGCCCAGGAAAAATGATCTTCGGAGGGAAAAGAGCTGACCGAGGTTTCTCACCGTCCCGCTATTCTTGCGCTGGAAGACGGGCGCGTCTTTAACGGCCGGGCCGCCGGCGCGATCACGCGCCGCGGAGGCGAGGTCGTTTTCAATACAAGTCTCACCGGATACCAGGAAGTCTTCACCGATCCAAGCTATGCCGGGCAAATCGTCTGCCTGACCTACCCGCACATCGGGAACGTCGGCGCAAACCTGGACGACGAAGAATCCCCGCGGCCTTACATCGAAGCGCTGATCGTGCGGGAGTTCTCCCAGGTTTCTTCGAACTGGCGGAGCGCGGAGACCGCGCAGCTTTATCTGAACCGCCATAAGATTCCGGTCATCTGGGACATCGATACGCGCGCGCTGGTGCGGCATATCCGGTTGATGGGGGCGCTGCGCGGAATCGTCGCCACGGACGGAACACCCGGGGAGCAGTGCGTCTTCGAGGCGAAACAGCTCCCGGTGATGGCCGGGCAGGACTTGGCAAGCCGCGTGACGTGCCGCGAGATGTACGGTTGGGAGAAGAGCTCGATCGACCTCGCGCTTTCCCCCTGGTCGGAACAGATGGGAGAAGCGGGGCAAGAGGAAACGCGGAAGTTTCGCGTGGCCGCGTATGACTACGGAATCAAGCAGAACATCCTGCGGCTGCTCGTAGACCACCACTGCGACGTGCGAGTCGTGCCGGCGCAGACGAGCGCGGAAGACGTGCTGGCGATGGGGCCGGACGGCGTGTTTTTGTCGAACGGTCCGGGAGATCCGGAGCCCCTGCAATACGCGGTCGAGAATATCCGCAAGCTTGCAGGGCGGGTGCCGGTTTTCGGAATATGTCTCGGCCATCAGCTATGCGGGCTGGCCCTGGGCGGGAAGACCTTCAAGCTGAAGTTCGGCCACCGCGGCGCCAACCAACCCGTGCT
>DASPOW010000277.1:0-2012 GCA_035625855.1 Candidatus Methylomirabilota bacterium
TCCAGCGGGACGATTATTTCGGAGCCTCGCTGGAAATTCTTCAGGGCGGATTTGATTTCGGCGACGGCTTGAGATTTGGACTCTGGGGTCAGCTGATTCAGGATTGCGCGGAAGGGAGCGGCAACCTCGCTGAATTGGTTCCAATATTCATCTATGGTGCCTTGCCAGCGGCCATCTACTGTGCGGAATTCTTCTTTGGCGTTGGCGAAGCCGGCAGATTCGAGCGCGCTGCGCATGCGATTGGGCTCGCCGAACATGGCGATGTTCGGAGCATCGGGATCGGGCTTCGGGAGATCGATGTGTTTCATCAGGATTCCGCCGGTGCAGGCAAAGAAGGGTTGCTCGCGGCGGCCCCAGGCGATGAACGTGGCGCGAGCGCCTGGTTTGAGCACGCGCAGACATTCGCGGAGCGATCGCTCGAGATCAGGGAAGAACATGATGCCGAAGCGGCAGGTGAGGGCGTCGAAGGAGGCGTCAGGGAAAGGCAGAGACTCGGCGCTGGCTTCGCGGAAATCGATGTTGGTGATGTCACGACGGCGGGCTTGGTCTTTGATGAAATCGAGCATGGCGGGATTCAGATCGGTGGCGGTTACGGAGCCGTTGGGAGCTACGGCAGCGGCTTCGGAGAGGGCTGGGTCGCCAACGCCGCTGGCCAGATCGAGGACGTTCATGCCGGGGCGGAGTTGCGCGGCGGCGAGGAGAGATTGGGTTACCGGTATGGTGAAATTGGCGAGATGCGTATGCCATTTTTTCCAGGCGTTGATGGTGTCGTCCGAGGTCCATTCGTGATGGAGTTGATCGCGGAATTTTTGGATTTTCGAGGGATGGGGAGAGGGCACGATGGCGCTCCGGGAGTAATTTGCGCGCCGATGAGAATAACATGGGTCGGAGCGGTCGTGAGGACGCGTTCCGAGGACGGTCGTGCCTTTGGCTGTGCGATGTGTTCGTAAGATGCCGGCATGGAGGCCGGCGCTACCTCAGAAAAGCTACGCTGCGCTCAATCGCCAAAGGGTCGTCGCCGAAAGTAGGGAGCCAGTGGACATTGGATTCGCGGGCGAACCAGGTTTGTTGGCGCTTGGCGAAGTGGCGGGTGGATTTGCGGATTTCGTTGATGGTGGCTGCGGGTAGAGAGGGGCCGGACAGCGGGAGGGTCTTTAGACCCTCCCCTACTGGGGCTTGCGCCAGGATTTCGCGGTAACCGATGAACGTGAAAGGCTTCGCATCGCGCGAGACACCAGTGCTTAGGATCGCGCGGATTTCTTCTTGCCAGCCCGCGGCCAGCATTTCTTCTACGCGCTGCTCGATTCTTGCGTAGAGGGCCGGGCGCGGGGGCTTCAGGCCAATTTTGATCGGGGTGAAGCCTTCGAGCGGGGCGCGGCCTGCGGCGTGGATTTCGTTGACCGATTTTTTGGTTAGGACGCGCATTTCGATGGCGCGGATAATTTTTTGCGTGTCGCGCGGGGCGATGCGCGCGGCGGAGCCGGGATCGAGGCGGCGCAGCAGGCGATGAAGATATTCGGGGCCGCGGCCGGCGGAACGCTCGCGCAGGCGGGCGCGCAATTCCTCGGAGCGCGTGGGCGCATCGGCCAGGCCTTCGAGCAACGCGCGGAGATAAAGACCGGTGCCCGCGGTGACGATGGGCAAACGCCCGCGCGCGTGAATGTCGCGAAGAATTTCTTCGGCGCGGCGGCGGTAATCCCCGGCGGTGAAAATTTCGTGCGGCTCGACCAGGTCCATCATCCAGTGCGGAATTCCCTTTTGCCCGGCGGGCGGAACTTTTGCGGTGCCGATATTGAAGCGGCGATAGACCTGCGTGGAATCGCAGACGACCACTTCGCCATTCAGTTTCGCGGCGAGAGCGATGGCCAGCGCGGATTTTCCGGAGGCTGTGGGGCCGAGGATTACGGCCAGGCGCGCGGGAGAACTCATCCCTGCCACTTCCAGTAGCGATAGAGAAGGATCGCGAGAAGCACGGCAGCGAGGAGAAGCGCGCCTACCACCTGCGTGCGCTG
>DASPOW010000278.1:0-3930 GCA_035625855.1 Candidatus Methylomirabilota bacterium
CGCCTTCCAGAAGGAAGATCGGCCAGTATTGGATTCCGTGTTCCCTTTGAAAACCGATGTGCTTGGCCAGCAGTTGCTTCACGTCCTCCTCGGACAGTTTTCCGCGACTGTCAATAAACTGCGTCACCTCCGGGTCTCCCCACAGGGCTATCGCGAGCGGCAGGTCTTCTTCGCGCCAGCATCGGAAGCCGAGGCGCGCGCTTTTCAGGAAGTACGGTTCCGATTTGCTCTCGGGCTGAACCACGAGGAGTCACCCTTTCGGCTGCGCCACCTTACGGCGTTTGGGCCGGGCGCTTCTTTCCGTGATTCACGTAGATGCCCAGAATGCCGGCCGCGGTGGCGACAAGGATCGGGCCAAGCACGAGGCCGAGCATCCCGAACACGCTTACGCCGCCCACCACGCCGATGAAGATGACCAGCCCGCTCAGCTCCGTGCGTCCGCCGATGAGCACCGGCCGCAGAATGTTGTCGAGCACCGCCGACACGCCCGCGCAGATGCCGACCACGGCAATCGCGCCTATCCAGTGCCCGTTGACCGCCAACCAAATCGCCGCGGGAACGAAAATCAGCCCTGAGCCGACCACCGGAATCAGCGAAAAGAACCCCATCAGCACGCCCCAGAACACCGGGTTCTCAAGCCGCGCGATGGCGAAGGCGATTCCGCCGAGAAGCCCTTGAAGCCCGCCGATGACCAGGCTCGTGGTGACGCCCGCCGAAATCAGGTCCCGCGCCTGACGCAGAATGGCGTCCCGCGTCTCTTCCTCGAACGGGAGCAGCCCCTGAACCTTGGCCACGATCGCATCGGCGTCGCGAAACAGGTAGAACATCGCAAACACGATGACGAACAGGTCGAAGACGAATGCTGCCACGTTGCGAATCGCCGCGCCGAGCTGTGATGCGATGAATCCCGCTTCCTTCTGCAGCAGGTCCCGCAGCGTCTGGAGCAGGTCCATGCCGGGGTCCAGACCGGGCACGTGCGCCGCGATCCACGCCCATGCCCGCGTCAGCGACGGAAGCTGCTGACCGGCGAGCGCGTGCTGCAATCCCCGCGAAGCCGCCAGCGCTTCGCGCGCAAAAAGCCCGGCAAGCAGAATAGCGGGCGTAATCAGCAGCAGCACGACCCCCGCCGTGCTGAAAGCCGAGGCGCGCGTTTTCCCCAGGCGTTTCTCGAGCCGCCGATGCAGCGGATGAAAGCAAACCACCAGCACCGTGGCCCAGCCGAGCGCCGTCAGAAACGGCTCGAAGATCAGGAAAACGAGGTACAGCAGGAAGAGCAGGAACCCGTACCACAGAACGGTGGTCAGTCGGTCACGCGCTTCCGCCCCTTGCGAATCGGCCATTCTCATCCCCGGTATATAATCGGCCAGCGACTTTCCGTTTCGACTCGGGCTCCAGGCATCCTCGGAAATGGCTGAGCGCTGTCCATCGCTGACTTCATACCAGACGCGCGTCCTCGCTGTACTCGCTCTCATCAACTTTGTCAACTTCGCCGACCGCCAGGTCGTTGTGCCCCTGATTCCGATTCTGCGCTCGCATTTTTCGGTCACCGACGAGCAGCTCGGTTGGCTGCAAACAGTCCTGCTCATCGTTCTCGCCGCGGCCAGCGTTCCGTCGGGGTTTCTCGCCGACCGTTTCAGCGAGAAACGTATCATCGCCGGCGGCGTTCTTTTCTGGAGTCTTGCCTCCATCGCCAGCGGCCTGGCCCCGACCTTTTCCTTCCTGCTGTTGGCTCGCGCGTGCGTCGGCGTCGGAGAAGCTGCATACGCCCCGGCGGCCCAGGCCATGATTTCCGGGGCGTTTTCGAAGGAAAGCCGTGCCCGCGCCCTGGCCGTCTTCGCCGCGGGCATGCTCCTCGGCGGAGCCTGCGGGCAAGCGCTCGGCGGCGTGATGGGCGAAATGCACGGCTGGCAGTACGCGTTTGTGGTCGTCGGCGTTCTTGGCCTGATTCCCGCGCTCTCCGTGCTGCGCCTCGAGGAGCCGGCGCGCCCGCCGCGCTCCGAAGTGGTGCCGCTCGGCCGCATCCTGCGCGTTCCGGCATTCCTGGCCATGATTGCCGCCGGAATTTTCTTCACGTTTTCGAGCGTCTCGCTCCTCACCTGGGGCATCGATTTCGTCGTAAGTTACAAGGAGTTCAGCCTCCGCGAAGCCGCCATTTCCCTCGCGCTCATCGCGCTCACGTCGCTGGTCCTCGGCGTGTTGACCGGCGGCTTTGTCGCGGACCGGCTGCAGAAACGCTACGCGTACGGCCGGATTATCGCCATTGCCGTGGCGTTCCTTCTCGCCGCGCCGTTCGTCCTGCTGGCCATCCAGTCCGACGAGAAGTGGGTGGTCATCTCTGGACTGTTCGTTGCGGGCTACTTCATGTCGTGGTATCACGGCCCGGTCACCGCGGTGATCCACGACATGATGCCGCAGCGCGCGCACGCCTCTTCAGTGGGCGTATACATGTTCGTGACGCAGCTCGTGGGAGCGCTCGGCCCGCAGCTCGTGGGGAAAATCTCGGACATGCGCGATCTGCAAATCGGCCTGCAGGTGGCCGTGGCGGTCATGGTGTGCGGGGCGCTGCTGATGCTCCTGGTGATCTATTTCGTCCGGCGCGACGGGCTGCGCCATCCGCAGCTCGAGCCGTTTCGCAGCGAGCCCACGGACTAGTCCCGCGTTGTTCAGCGCAGGCCCAGCAGGGCGATCAGGCGCGCGACTTCCTCGCGCGAAACGTCGTACAGCGGCCGTTCATCCTCTTCCTCGAGCCTCTCGCGCAGATACTCGGCGGCGACGTAGCTGGCTTCGCGGTCGGTGAGGTCGCGGCCGCTCTTCCCGCGAAAATCAACGAAGCCTGTGTGCGCGAGCCCGACGACGACTCCGGCGCCATCTACGAAGAACTTCGTGTCCACGGTGTCGCTATGGCGGGTGGCCACGCCGTTCCAGAGATGCGAGAAGCGGCAGGCGCAGACCTTGCCGGTGAGGCGCGAAGTGACGTCGAAGGCGCCGATGAACTGGCTCATCGCGCCGCTATTGGCGAGCAGCGGCTTGGAGGTCATGCGCGGTTTCCTTCTCCTAGCGGCTCACCGCCGCGGCCGTTTCCGCGCGAACATAGCTGCGCACGGCGGCGCCGACGCCGGCGCCTGAGGGCACGCCGTGGCCCATCTCGGTCAGGATTTTCTCGAGGGCCGCGAGAACGAGCAGAACGTTCTGTTGCTGGCTGACGTAACCCATCAGGCCGATGCGCCAGATCTTGCCCTTGGTCGGCCCGATACCGCCGGCCACTTCGATGTTGAACTCGTCGAGCAACTGGTTGCGCACTTTTTCGTCGCTAATGCCCTGGGGAATCGCGACGGCGGTGACCGTGGGCAGGCGATCGGCGGGATTCTTCACGAACAGCTCGAGACCCATGGCTTCGATCCCGGCGACGAGGGCGAGCTGATTCCGGCGATGGCGCTCCCAGCGCGCCTCGAGGCCCTCTTCAAGGACGATACGCATCGCTTCGCGCAAGCCGTAGATCAAGGAAATCGGCGGGGTGTGATGGTAAAGGCGCTCTTTGCCCCAGTAGTTCATGGCCGAGGTGAGGTCAAAGTACCAGCTCTGAACCTTGGTCTTGCGCGACCGGAGCACCTCTTCCGTCCGGGGGCTCACGGTGATGGGCGACATTCCCGGCGGCGCGCTGATGGCTTTCTGCGTGCCGCTGAAGCAGATGTCAAGCCGCTGTTTGTCTACATTGAGGGGCAGGCCGGCCAGGGTGGCGACCGTATCCACGACAAGCATGGCGCCGAGTTCGTCCGCGACCTTGCGGAAGGCGTCGAGGCTGGTGACCACTCCGGTGGAGGTCTCGCCGTGGGCCAGGCCGACAATCTTGACCTTCTTGCCCTTGCCGGCGCGGCGGACGTCTTCGGGGTCCACGGGGCGGCCGATGGGCGCCTCGACGCGGGTCACTCT
>DASPOW010000279.1:0-8425 GCA_035625855.1 Candidatus Methylomirabilota bacterium
GAATGCAGATCCATTCACGGCGATGACGGCGAGCCGCGGCAGTTCGGCCGGGCTCAGCGCCACCAGCGCTTCGACCCCGAGCTCCGCAACCCCCAAACCAAGCGCGCCCCCGATCAAGGCCAGAAGGACGCTCTCCGTCAGCAACTGGCGAATAAGCCTCGCCGGGCCCGCGCCCAAGGCGATGCGCATGGCAAACTCCGCGCGGCGTTGTGCTCCGCGAGCCAGCAGAAGGTTGGTCACGTTTACCGAAGCAATGCAGAGCAGCAGCAGGACGGCACCAATAATAGCCAGCAGCGCGGGCTTGACCCCGCGCGTCACGTCGTCTTGCAGCGAATCCACGATGACGCCCTGTTGCATGGACGAGCCAGGGCGCCGCGAGAATTCCGGGATCGGCTGGCGTGCGATTTCGTTGAGGTCGCGCCTGCCGGTATCCTTGCCGATGCCTGCGCGGAACCGGCCCACGACTCGCAGGTGATGGCCCCATTCCGGGCCGTCCGCCGGAAGCGACACATCATATCGGAGGGGCGTCCAAATCTCCGCTGGCGGAGCCAAGACATTCTCGAACTCCGCCGGCATGACTCCGACGACTTGATAGTGCTCGCCGTCGAGCACAACGTCTTTTCCGATGACCGCCCGGTCCGCGTCGAACCGCCTCTTCCAGAGGCGGTCGCTCAGAATCGCGACCCTCGGCCCGTGCGCTTGATCCTCGGATTCCTCGAAGTCTCGGCCCAGCACCGGAGGCATGCCGAGAGCCCGGAAATAGGCGGCGCTCACGAACTGCCCGTCGAGGCGGTCGGGCTCGGAAGAAGACATCATCGTCGGCTGCCAGGTTTTCATTGCCGCCAGCGCCTCGAACGTGCGATTTCGCACTGCGAGCTCGCGGAAGTTTCCGAAGGACTGCGCGGCCCGTCGGCCGTCGGCGCCGAAGTACCACACCATGGCGACCCGTTCCGCATGGGGATAAGGCAGAGATTCAAAAAGGATCGGATGCACCGCGCTGAAAATAGCCGTCGTGGCCCCGATACCCAATGCCAGGGTCGAGACAGCCACGGCCGAAAAGCCCGCATTCTTCCTGAGGCCCCGCGCGGCGAAGCGAAGATCCGCAAGCACAGCACCCAGGGCATTCTCCCAGCCGTACGAACGCATTTGTTCCTGTAAGAGGGCGACGTTGCCTGCCTCGAGCCGCGCCGCCCGGCGCGCTTCGTCCCCGGCCATCCCCTCTGCTTCGTGGGCCGCGGCGGCTTCCTCCAAAAAGTGCTGAGCTTCGTCCGCCGTGTCCTGATCGGCCGCGCGCCGGCTCCAGAGAGTCCGCAAACCGCGGGTGAGTTGTCGCCAAAAGGACATGAGTCTAGGCCTCTGCTTTCAACAGCCGTGCGATGGCGGCGGCGCGGCGCGTCCAATCCGCGGTCGCCAGTTCGAGCTGCTTGCGGCCCGCGCGCGTCAGCGAATAGAACTTGGCCCGGCGGGAGTTGCGCGTCTCGCGCCATTCCGCATCGAGCCACCCGGCGCGCTCCAGCCGCTGCAGCGCGGTCAGGAGAGAGCCCGGGTTGACCTTGAAGACACCGCGGGAAATCTGCTCCACGCGGCGGGAGATGCCGAAGCCGTGCATTGGCTCGAGGCTCAGGGTCTTGAGAATCAGCAGATCCAGGGTCCCCTGGATAACGTCCGTATTGGGATCGCTCATGAAAACTCCCCGCGCGCACGGGCAAGCTAGCATTCTACAACTTGATTGTCAAGATGTGACTGCCAAGGTGTGACGGCCATTGGGAAAGAAAGGCGCCCCTTCTGCAAGCGGCCAGGCACGCCGGCGCGCCCACGCAGCAGCTTGCGGGTCCTTTTCTCCAACGCTACACTGGATACGACTTCATTCCCAGGAGGTGCGCGATGTCTCTGCGCATTGGCGACGTAGCCCCGGATTTCGAAGCGGACACAACTGAAGGCCGCATCCAATTTCATAAGTGGGTCGGCGACTCCTGGGCCGTGCTGTTTTCCCACCCCAAGGATTTCACTCCGGTGTGCACCACCGAACTGGGCTACATGGCCAAGCTCAAGCCGGAGTTTGACAAGCGCAACGCCAAGATTATCGGGCTGAGCGTGGACCCGGTGGACAACCACAAGCGCTGGGCCAGCGACATCAAGGAAACCCAGGGCCATGCTCCCAACTACCCGATGATCGGCGACACCAATTTGACCATTTCCAAGCTCTACGGAATGCTTCCGGCGAACATTGAAGGGACATGCGATGGAAGGACGGCGGCCGACAACCAGACCGTGCGCAACGTCTTCGTCGTGGGCCCCGACAAGAAGATTAAGCTCATCATCGTTTATCCGATGAGCACCGGCCGCAACTTCGACGAGGTTCTGCGGGTGATTGACTCCCTCCAGCTAACGGCAAAGCACAAGGTCTCGACGCCCGTCAACTGGAAGCACGGCGAGGACGTGATTATCTCCGGCGCCGTCTCCGACGACGAAGCCCGTAAGACCTACCCGGCTGGCTGGAAAGCGCCTCGCCCATACATCAGGATCGTGCCCCAACCCAAGTCGTAACACCGGCCGAACGAGGTCTGGGCCGCCTCCCCAATTGCCTCACTTTAGCGGGATCTGGTAAAGGTCGCGGTGGACGGTGCGCCGGGTCTCCGCATAGAAACTCGGCCCTTCGCCAAACGTGGCCCTCCCGTCGAACGATCGCGCCCCGGCGATCTTTAGAGCCTGCTCCCGCGATCTGATCCCGTCGCTGGGAAACACCGGCAGGGATCGTCCAGGCCCGACCGGAAACAACAGGGTCGCAGGCTCCCCCATGAAGGAGAACTGCACTTCAAAGTAGCGCCCGCCCCATACCCACCGGGCCGGGCAGTAGCCGCTGCAAATCGGTATGACCTTTCCGGTTGCAACTTCGCGCATGGCCGTCGGTCCCGGCGTCGGTTGCTCGAACGGAATTCCTGCCACGATCCAGCGTCCGTCGGGCGACACGCTGTGAAAGTCCAGAATAGGCTCCGAGGAAACCCTTTCCAGCCCCGTCCCATCTTCCGAGACTCGATACACGAAGTTGGTGCTCCCTTCCGCCCCGCGCACATAGATGCGCCCGGCCTCATCAAACTGCGGCTCGTCGATGCTCAGCCGGGAGGGGATTTCCCGCGGCGGGGAACGCAAATCAGCCGGGGCGAACCAGACATGCGACCGCCCTTGCTTATCCAGTGAAGAAAAAACAACGTGATTTCCATCAGGCGAGACGGCGTATTCCGCAACGTCGAAACCTCGGAGCAACCGGTCCGTCCTTCCGCTTGCCAGGTCGGTCGAGCGCAATTCTGCTTTCGGAACGCTAACGCCGGAGTCATGTCGCGAAACAAGATAGTAGAGCTTCGTGCCGTCGCGCGAGAATGCGGGATCGCTTGCGTAGCCTTCTGAGGAAATTTGCCGTACGCCCTTTGCGTCGTGAAACCAGATCGTGCTCTGCGCCTGACCCACGGAAGTAATCACGGAATTGCCGTCTAGCGTCACTGCGATACCTTCTTCCTCCGTCGCGCCCGACGTCACCCGCTCCGGTTTCCCGTCCCTGAGCGCCTGCTTCCAGACATGGAATACGCCGCCGGCGTCGGAATTCAGGTACATTTGCGTCCCGTCCGGGGACCACGCGACATGAGTGCAGTTGCTCCCCTCGGGTCCTACGGTTCTTCCCGGCGAACTGCCGTCAAACGGAACGAGCCGACACGGCAGCCACCCCTCGTTGTCCATCTCCGCTAAAAGTACCCATTTGTGGTCCGGGGAAATTGCCGACCGGTGCGCCATTCCTCGTTCTCGCGGCGGAATGTACACATCCCGGCTTTCGGTGCGACTTTCCGTCGCCGTCACGACTCCCATGTGGACTCCCTTTTTGATCTCGGAGAACAGCACGCGTTGGCGATCGATCCAGGTCAGGCCCGAAGCGTTGGGCAACATCTCGCGCGCCTCGCCTCCGAGTGTGGGCACGGTCCACGTATCCCACCTGCCGAAGGCCGTGTAAGCAATCACCGAGCCGTCCGGCGAAAACTGCGGGCTCATCTTCATCATTCCATCATGCGTCAACTGGGTGGGCTGGCCGTCAGGCAGCATCTTGACGTAAATCTCGCCCGGTCCGAAAAACGTGTTCGGTCCGCGGATAAACGCGAGCATGCGCCCGTCCGGCGAAATCGCCGGAGCAACCGCGGAGTCCGCGTAGCTTGTCAGCTGTGTCCACTCGCGGCTTGCCAGTGGAGGCGGCGCATTCGTTCGGCGAGAAAGATAAACCGCCGAAGCCACGGCCGCAGCGACCAGGAGCCCCGCCGGAAGCCAGACGACACTTGTTGACCGGCGCGGCTCCCTTCCCGTCTGCCTTACCGCTTCGGAATCGCGCCGCAGGCGCTTGAGGTCGGCGCGCATCTCCGCCGCAGACTGGTAGCGAACCTCCCGATCTTTTTCGAGGGCTTTCGCGATGATCGGCCCCAAGCCCGGCGGCAGCGTCGGGTTCACCTTGTTCACGGGCGGGGGCGCATGGTGCAGGATTGCGTCGAGTACCGCCGCGGTCGTGTCGCCGAGGAATGGCGGGCGCCCTGTGGCCATCTGATACAAAACGGTCCCCAGCGAGAAGAGGTCCGAGCGTGAATCCAGCTCTTCTCCGAGCGCCTGTTCCGGAGACATATAGGCGACCGTTCCGAGAACGATACCGGGCCTTGTGAGTGCATCCTTGCTTGCCGCCGCTGTGGCATCGCTTGCCAGCGTCGGGCCTTCGCCGGCCGCTCCGCTGAACTTGGCCAGACCAAAATCCAGAATCTTGATAGTTCGCTCCTTCGTAACCAACAGATTCGCGGGCTTGATGTCGCGGTGGACGATCCCGCGCGCGTGCGCGGCTTCCAAGCCCGCCGCGATCTCCATGCCCCACACCAGAATTCGGTCAAACGGCAATGGCTTTGGCCCGATGTGGCTGGCCAGGTTCTCCCCTTCGAGGTACTCCATGGCGATGTAAGAAAGTGCGCCATCCTCGCCGATTTCGTAGATCGTGCAGATATTCGGATGGTTTAACGCGGAAGCCGCCCTGGCTTCCCGGCGGAATCGCTCCTCCGCGGTTCCGCTCCGCGAGGAATCCTGCGGCAGAAATTTCAGCGCGACGAAGCGGTCCAGGCGGGTGTCTCTTGCCTTGTAGACGATCCCCATGCTGCCGCTTCCGAGCTTTTCGAGAATTCGGTAGTGGGAGACCGTCGTGCCAATCGCAATGGAAACTTCCGGCATTCTTGCGGCCATTCGGCCCGCGGCCGGCTAGCGGCCCAGGAACTTCTCCAGGAACTCGAGATCGCGTTCCGCAGCGTCCAGGTACTTCTTGGCCTTCCCCGGGTCCTGGCTTTTGAGGGCGCGGTTCGCGTTCGCGAGATTTGCTTCCATACGCTGCTGGGCGGCAACCACGTCGCCGCGCAGCCCGAAGCCCTGGGCGCTCTGGCGTCTGCGCAGATTGTCGAGTGACTGGCCGACCGCTTCCGCGCGGGCGTTGAGTTGGTCGCGATGGTTCTCCGCTTCCTCAAGCGCGGCCGCCGCCTCGGCCCGCGCGCGCGCTTCGGCCTCGGCTTGCGCCTGGGCTTGCCGGATCTTCTCGAGCTTCTCCGCGTCCGCCGCAGTTTGTGGCGCGGACTGCGGTCGCGCAGGCGAAGCAGACGCCGGCGTTGGAGGCGCCGCGGGAACGCTCGTCGCGCCGGGCTGCGCTGGGCGATCCGGCGCTTGCGAAGAAACTGCCGGCGCGACAGGAGACGTGCCAGACTTGTCCCCCTGCTGTGTAGTCTGTGGCGCTGCCGGAGTATCGGCCGCCGGTTCAGCGCCGGGATTTCCCGGCTGGACAGGCTGTGAGGTAAGCGTGGGGTTGGATGGCGCGGTTTCCGCCGGGGGGTTCGCGGGCTGCGACGGAGCCGCGGGCGAAGCGGCCGGCTTGTCCGCGTCGGCTCGCGTCTTGATGCGGCGCGGCAGGTAGAATCCCGCGGCCGTCAATACTCCGACAACCAGCAAGGCCCCCAGCGCCATGTAGATGCTCCGCTGAAACCGCCCGGTCTGCGCCGGCGGGGGCGGAGGCGGCATCGCCTCTGCGGCAGCCGCTGCGGCCGCGGGCGCTGGCTCCAGCGCCGTTGGAACGCGCGCTGGAGGCGCCGCCGGAGCCGGCGGTGCGGCAGCCGCCGCCGAAGGCGGAGTCACAACTGGCGCCATCGTGAACTCTGTCGCCGCGGAGACCGGCATCACCACGCTCTTCAGCGCCGCGCGGAACGCATCCGCGGACTGGAACCGCTTCTCCGGCTCCTTGGACATCGCCATCAGCACGATCTCGTTCAGCGTCTCCGGAATGCCGGGCTGCAGCACGATGGGCGGCTTGGGCGTCTCCTTCAGGTGTGCGGCCATTAGGGAGTACTGACTGTCGCCCTTGAACGGCAGTTGGCCCGTCATCATTTCATAGAGCGATACGCCCAAGGAGTAGATGTCCGAGCGCGCATCGGCGGGCTGGCCGTTGATCTGCTCCGGCGGCATGTAGTTCAGCGAACCAAGCGTGGTCCCGGTCATGGTCAAGCTGCGGTCTTCGCCCGAACGCGCAATGCCGAAATCCATCAGCTTCACCGCGCCCTGAGGTGTCAGCATCATGTTCGCGGGCTTGATGTCGCGGTGAACGATGTTCATTTTGTGCGCGTAGCCCAGCGCCGCCAGCACCTGGTCGGCGTAGTTCACCGCTTCCGCCGGCGGAAGCGGGCCTCGTTGCAGGCGCGACGCAAGCGTCACGCCGTCCACAAACTCCATGATCATCACCAGTTGATCGTCCAGCATCAGCGCGGTGCGAAGCGCCGCGATGTTGGGATGGTTCAGGCTCGCCAGGACCTTGATCTCGCGCAGGAAACGCTCGGCAAGTTCCTTCTGCCCGGCCAGGTCCGGCAGCAGGACCTTCATGGCCTCGATGCGGTCCGAAATCGTGTTCCGGACCTTGTACACTTTCCCCATTCCGCCGCTTCCGAGCACCGCAAGAATCTCGTAGTCGCCCGCGTGCTGGCCCACGGCATATTCCTGGCTCATTCCGTATCTCCCTTTCCGGACTCACTCCCGAGCAAAACCTGCATCGCAAGGTCTCGCTTCCCCGCCGTCGGAGGACTCATCTTCGCGCAGAACTCCGGGGGGTGGCAACTGTTCTGTTGCCTTCGCCCAATGGCGCAAGCCCCGCAAACACTACTGCTTTCGCAATCGCACCGCAACGAGACGAACCTCGCTCCGAAACGGCGCTGTCGCCCGCGAGTAAGTCACATAAATGGTCTCCCGGTCGCCGGATTCATACTCCGGATGCGCATGCGCATCATAGACGTTGCCCTCGGCCGGCTTCATCGCTCTGAACAACAGCGTCTCTGACGACCAGGGGCCCTCTGGAGCAGGCGCCGTGCGCATCACAATATCTTCTGAGAACGCTTTGCAGTAGAGGGCGATGTATCTTTGGAGGAACGGATTCCACCACACGCTGGCCACGCTGGAACCATCGAACACGGAGACCGCGTCCGTGATGGCAGAAGACCAGCGGCCATCGCCCGCATAAAATCTCCATGCGCCGCGGTCAAGGGCTTGGCCCGCCGCAACCCGGCCGAGCCGGCATCCTTGATCGCCGCCCTTGGTGGGGGTTCCGCAACCGTAAACGTACAGTATGTCGTCGGTAATGAACGCCGTTGTCCCGAAATTGGGATCGTTTTGATTGAACATCAGGTCCGCATGGCCTTCCACCAAAGGCGGACCATGACCGGAGCGTTGCGCCGGTCCCTGAAGATCGCGCAGTACCGCGATGGAGGCGCCGACACTCTGAAAATTGAAGGCGCCCGGCATGGCGTGGACTAACATGTAAAAGACCAGGGCGCGATTGCGGGCGGGATCAGCCACGATTGCCGGAGGCCAGATTGCCCAGCGCTCGCCACAGGGTTTTTCCCTGCAGGTCTCTCCGTCGTGCGCCTGATTGAATGCTCTTTCCTCGGGCGTTTCCGGAACCAGCATTGTTGGTGCTCGGTGGGAGTCTGTTCGCTCCCGAAATCCGGCAATGCCATCGCGCGCATCCAGGTCTTTCGTATAGGACCAGGTATTGCTGATCAACCCGCGGCCCAGCGCGTCGGGCTTTTCGAGGAATGTGTCGCCATAGAGCCAGATGGAATAACCCTGAAACAGAGCGCTGGAACCGCCATCCCTTGCCAGAATTCGCCGATTCGTCTTGATCGTGCCGAGGTCGGTCACTTGGCCCACAAGCACAGCGCTCGCGGGGGCGGTGGAAACGGACTGCCTCCTGAATGAACAAAGGGCACCCGCGAAGTGTCCCAGGGCGAGGAAGGCGGTTACGGCCACACAACACGAGATTCGCGGGTGCAAACGAGAAGTCATCCCGGCAGGAAGAATCCGCACAAATTCCACTATACCAATCTTCTTG
>DASPOW010000280.1:0-8766 GCA_035625855.1 Candidatus Methylomirabilota bacterium
AAGTCGCTGTCGGTTCCCGAAGTCGAGGCAAACAGCAGCGTCGTCAGTGTTCCCGTCACCGTAATATCCTGGTTGAGCGGCGCGCTGACGAAACTGAGAACGTCCGGCCGGTGATCCACAAACCGCTGATCCGCCGCCTCCCAGGTCCGCCAGTCGCCGCCCGGGTATGTCGGTGAGATGGGCCGCTGCCTGTATGGAACCGGGTTCGCCGGGTCAGACACGTATTCGCGGTACGTGCTTGCTGCCTCACCCGCCCTCGGCGCCTCAAACGACAGCGTTCCGTCCGCGTGCAGGTAAAGGTTCGTAAGCCGCGCTTCCTTTGGCGGCCAGACGGCGTAGGTCCGCCAGCGGTTCGAGCCGGTCTGAAAAGTGCTGGCCTGCCAGTTGGGTTTCTCGCCGCGCCCGTGGAGGTAGTAGCGGAAGAACGGGGCCTGAATGCTTTCACGGAACTCCCGCGCAGTTTCGTGCCCGCCGAAAGGAATGATTCCAATCGAGTCGCCCCTGGGCGTCTGCCACTCGCCGTGAAACCACGGACCCGCAACCATGAAATTCGTATGCTCCGGGTCGTGCTCCGCCGCGTGACGAAAAATCTGCCACGGCCCCCACGGGTCTTCCTGGTCCCAGAATCCCGCCACGTTCAGATTCGGCACCGTCGAGGCGTGCAGTTGGCGGATCCAGGCCTCTTTTTTCCAGAATTCGTCGTAGTCGGGGTGCTCCACGGTCTCATTCCAGTAAGGAATCTTCCCGTGCAGATATTTGGCGTTCAGGTTGGAAAGCGGTCCGATGTTGAGGTACCACTCGTACGTGTCGTACGTCTCGAAGTCGAAATTCGTGTTCTTGTTTTTGTCGGCCTGCTCCATCACCGCGTACTCGAAGTCGTAACTCAGGCGCAGGGCGCCGTAGCGGTGATCGTCGTCGTTCATCCATTGATCCGCGGGAGACGCCTGCTCGCTCACTGCCTTCAGGGCCGGATGCGGGTGCAGCAGCGTCAGCGCAGCGGTCAGCCCGAGATAAGACACGCCGTAAATGCCGACCCTCCCATTGTTGTTCGGAACGTTTCTTACCAGCCACTCAATCGTGTCGTAAGCGTCCGTTGTTTCGTTCGTCGCTTTGGGGTTATTCAGGTCCACATAAGAAGACAGACCAAAGACGCCTTCCGACTTGAACCGCCCACGCAGGTTCTGCAGCACGAAAATGTAGGCGTCCCCGGAGAGCTCCTTCAGGCTTGCAGGCATCCGCACCGGCGCCCGCTGGGGAATGCCGTAGGGCGTGCGCTGCAGCAGGATGGGAAGCGGCGCGTTCTGGTCCACGGGCGTCAGAATAACCGTTTGCAGGCGGACCCCGTCCCGCATCGGGATCATGACTTCTTCGTACTTGAAAACGGGCTTGGCGGCGGGCTCTTGGGCCCGGATGCATACAGCGAAAAACAGCGTGACGGCGAAGCAGCGAGCGATGACACGCACGGCATCTCCTTGAGGGCAAGAATCTCTTCGACGGCAGAAAGGTACTCGAAGCGGCGTGGCCCCGTCCAACAGGTTCTTCCTTGGCGCCGCATGCGAGCCTCGCCGCTCGCGCAAAAGCAGTACCCCTTGAGGTCTAGCCGGTTCTTCCTATTGGTTCCTCCGTTGTCGCTGTGCTATTCTCCGCTGGTCATGTAACCGGCCATTCACAATGCGAGGAGGATGCATGTCCAATCTGCAGCGGAATCCAGGGGATTTCTCGACGGATGGGGACCTCGAATATGAAAAGCTGGCGCAGCAGCACTCCGCGTACGAAGAGCAGTTGAAGAAAATCTCCGATTCCGCCTACCTCAACTCCGAAGACCTCCTCGAAGAAGTAAGGCTCAAGAAACTCAAACTCCGCGTGAAAGACCAGATGGAGCTGCTTCGCCGCCGCAGCAACGGAAACGCTCCGCACTAACCGCCGCGCCGCTCGCCGCTTCTGACGTAGAATGTAGGTGTCTGCGGAAGGCCGGTGTGGGTTGGAGCCTCCGCGTTCACCATGGTCCGCGAAGGCTACACGTTCGGTTTACCCCTTCTGGCGCTGTGCGCGGCTGCGTTCTTTTTGCGCTGGAATGTCGCGGGCGCCGTGCTGGCAGCGCTCGCCCTGTTCGTTTTTTCCTTTTTCCGCGACCCTGAACGCGTGGTCCCCGCGACGCCGGGGGCCGTTGTCTCTCCGGCGGACGGCCGGGTCGTGGTGGCTGCGGACGAGGAGTTCGAGGGCCGGCCCGGCAAGCGCGTCAGTATTTTTCTGGCCGTTTGGAATGTGCACGTCAACCGCTCTCCCGCGGCGGGCACGATTACCCGCGTTGACTATCGCCCCGGGAAATTCCTCGCGGCCATGCGCGAACGGGCTTCTCTCGAAAACGAGCAGAACATCATCCGGCTCAAGACAGGCGCGGGCGAACTGGTCTTTAAGCAGATTGCCGGCCTCATCGCCCGCCGCGTGGTCTGCTGGAAAAAAGCGGGCGATGCCGTGGCGCGCGGCGAGCGCGTCGGCCTCATCCGTTTCGGGTCGCGCATGGACATTTGGCTGCCCCGCGAGGCTGCCCTTCAAGTCGCGCCCGGGCAAAACGTCAGGGGCGGGTCCACGGTGCTCGCCGTCTGGCAGGCGGCGGATCAGCCTCCGCAATCGTCAGCCGGCAGTTCCGCGCGCGCCGCCTTGACCGGCGTCGGCCGGGGGGCTTAGCCATGCCTCCGGAACAGCACGAGATCCCTTTCCGCGGCCGCCGCTGGCGTAATCCCAAACTCCGCCGCGGCATCTTCCTCATCCCCGGAATGTTCACGGTCGCGAACCTCCTGTGCGGCTACTATGCGGTGATCGCCGCATTTCATGGCGGCCCGGAGAACTTCGATCACGCGGCCAAGGCCATCGGCTTTGCCATTCTCTTCGATTCACTGGACGGCCGCCTCGCGCGCCTGCTCGGCACCGCCACGGAGTTCGGCGTGCAGTTCGATTCCCTCGCGGACGTGGTGAGTTTCGGGATCGCTCCTGCCGTGCTGGCTTACTCCTGGGGCGTGCGTAGCCTTCCCAGCGAGTCGCTCGCCGTCTTTCCGCAGCTTGGCGACCTCGGCTGGCTCTGCTGCCTAGTCTTCCTGGTTTGCTGCGCCTGGCGCCTGGCGCGCTTCAACATCCAGGGCATGGCGCCAGGCGGCTCCAAGTATTTCGTTGGCCTGCCCACGCCCGCTGCGGCCGGCGTCGTCGCCTCGCTGGTGCACGGCTTCAAGGTTCCCTTGCAAGACTGGCGTTACGCGACGGCCTGGCTTCTGCTGACCGCGGGTCTCGGCGCCTTGATGACCAGCACGATTCGCTATTACAGCTTCAAGGATGTGCCCTGGTCCCGCAAACTCCCGTCCCTTACGCTCATTCTGATCTTCATTCTTGTGGGACTGATTTGGGTCTATTCGGAAGTCGTTCTTGTTCTCATCTCCTGCTCTTACGTCGCCGCGGGTCTGGCGCTTCACGTGGTGCGCCTGCTGCGGCACCGTCTCGTTTCCCGCACGGCCTGAACGCGATACCGTTCGGAACGGAACACCCTCGCCAATTCGGAACGTTTCTTCATCCTGACTCCGGGTTTGACGCTCTGAATGCGGCTAATTCATTGATTCTAGGAGCTGATCGCGCGTTTGCGCGCGGCGCTTTTGGACATTGGCGTGCCGCCAAGCCGGACGGGTGACTCGCGCAATCGGATTCGGAAACAGCCTCAAACACCTCCTGCGGCGGTCGCCTGCCGCAGGAGCTCGGGTGGTTTTTCTCTCAGCGCTTCTTGCGGTCTCTGCCGTTGCGCAAGAGCAAAACCCGACCGACCTGAGCGGCCTGAGTCTCGAGGAGCTTGCCAAGATTAACGTCGAGTCGGTTTACGGGGCCTCGAAGTTTCTTCAGAAAGCCTCGGATGCGCCGGCTTCGGTGACGGTGGTTACGGCGGAGCAGATCCAGAAGTACGGGTTTCGGACGCTCGCGGACGTGTTGCGAACCGTCCGCGGGTTCTACGTCATCAACGACCGCAACTACAGCTACGTCGGTGTGCGGGGATTGTCCCGGCCGGGAGACTACAACGCGCGGATCCTGTTTCTTCTGGACGGGCACCGCGTCAACGACAACATCTACGACGGAGCCTACGTTGGCACGGAATTCCCCGTGGACGTAGACCTCATTGAACGCATCGAAATCGTGCGCGGCCCCAACTCCTCGGTCTACGGCACCGGCGCTTTTGTCGCGGTCATCAACGTAATCACCAAGCGCGGGCGCGACCTGGGCGCCGCGGAGGTTTCGACCGAAGCGGGGAGCCTGAATTCGTACAAGGGACGCGTTACCTACGGCAGGCGCTTTGACGGCGGCACAGAAACGCTTCTATCGGGATCGTTCTACAACAGCCAGGGGCACAACCGCCTTTTCTATCCGGAGTTCGACAGTCCGGCCACCAACAACGGCGTCGCCGTGGACGCCGACCGGGACCAGTCGTACAACTTCTTCGCGGACCTGATCCGGGGCGACTTCGATGTGCATTTCGTGCAGTCTTCCCGGACCAAGCACATTCCTACGGCTTCTTTCGGAACGGTCTTCGACGATCCCAGGACGCGCACGACCGACGCCCGCGGCTACCTGGACGTTCAGTATCACCACGTGTTCGGTTCGTGGGAAACGCTGGGACGCGTCTCCTACGACTGGTACGACTATCACGGCATCTACGTGAACGACTATACGGATTTGGGAACTCCGCCGTTCACCGAGAACTACGACGCCGCCAGCGGGACCTGGTGGGATTTTCAGGCCGACGCCGCCAGAACCTTCTACCAGCGCCACAAAGTGACCGTCGGAATGGAGTTTCGCCAGGACCTCCAGCAGCAGCAGTTGAACTACGACATCCAGCCCTACAAGCTGTACCTCGACGACCACCGTTCCGCGTGGCTTTGGGCCCTCTATGTTCAAGACGAGTTTTCGATTCGCAAGAACCTCAGCGTTGTCGCCGGTTTTCGGGCGGACTGGCATCAGAAGTACAGCAACACGTTAAGCCCGCGCTTCGGGTTGCTCTTTACGCCGTGGCGCGACACCGCCATCAAAGCAAGTTACAGCTCGGCGTTCCGCGCCCCGAACAGCTATGAGGCTTTCTATGCTCTAAGCGACAGTGCCACGGCCAATCCAGGGCTGAAGCCGGAGCGAATCCGCAGCGGGGAATTGGACATTGAGCAGCATCTCGGAAAGCGCTACTACGCCCTCGTGGCGCTTTTCCTGAACCACATCAACGGCTTGGTTGACCAAACGCTCGATCCGGCTACGGGCAACCCCGTTTTCGTAAATACCGCCCCAGTGCAAACCAAGGGAGCGGAATGGGAATTAAGTGCGCGATGGTCGAACGGCGTGGAGGGCTCGATCTCCGATTGCCTGCAGGATTCCCGCGAGGTGCTCACCGGAAAGGTGCTTACGAACTCCCCGAAACAGATTGCGCAGGCCAACCTTAGCTTTCCGCTGCGCAAGAAGCTGTTCGCCTCCGTGGACGCGCAGTTTGTGACCGCCCGAAGGACGATCGCTCAAACGGACCTTGGCAGCTTCGCCCTGGCGAACGTTACGCTCTTCACGCGCAAGCTGAGCGAACATTTCGACATTTCCGGGGGCGTTTACAACGTCTTCGACAAGCGCTACGCGGAGTCCGGCAGCATCAACCACGTCGAAGCCTCGATTCCCCAGGACGGCCGGAGCTTCCGCATAAAACTCAGTTACCGGCCCTATCCGGCCGCAAAATAGGAACGAGTCGCGATGGTTTTGTCGGCAAACCGGAAGCAGCCGTGCGGCCTCTCAAGGCGCCGCGCCGTTGCGATTCTTCTCCTCTGGGCGCTGCTTCCCGGCGGATTGGCCGGGCAAACGAACACCGCTTCTGAATACGAGGTGAAGGCCGCGATGCTGTACAACCTCACCCGCTTCGTCGAGTGGCCTCCTGGAGCCTTTCCGGATGGCCGGGCCCCGACTCTGCTCTGCATTCTTGGCCGAGATCCGTTCGGCGACTCTCTGACGAGCCTGGCTTCCCGGCAAACGCCGGGCGCAAGGCCCGTAGAGATCCGCCGTCTTCGGAGCGAGGCCGAGCTGCATGTCTGCCAGGTTCTTTATATAAGCTCGTCTGAGAAGAAAAGCGTGGACCACATCTTCTTGGCGCTGCGGAGTTCCAGCACCCTCACGGTCGGCGAGATGGCTCAATTCGCAGCGCGTGGCGGCATGGTCCAATTCTCGTTGGAGGAAAAGCAGGTGCGCTTCGAGGTCAACCTCGACGCTGCGTCGCGAGCGGACCTCCGTATAAGCTCGAGGCTCCTGGTGCTTGCCAAGGTCATCCGGAACCAGGCCGGCAACCCACCGCGGGAGGTCTCGGGCGCTTCCCCGCATCCCTAAAATCTGCAGCGGGTCCCCGACTTTGCGGTGCTCAGGATTCGCAGCTCCGCGCCGTCATGCTCGATCCCCGTGGTTGCCCTGCGCGGCGGATGCCGCTCTTAGTTCCCCAGCAGGTACGGCTGCGCTGTCTCGTACACCTCGTTCGCAGCCGCGGCGACTTGTTCCACCTGCACCTTGAACTCCGCGCCGTCGAGCACGCGAATCGTGCAGTCGGAGCGCACCGACAAATCTCCGTCATTGTCGAATCCAACCTTGACGCGGTCCAGGGTGTGATTCAGATGCAGCATTCTGGACATGAAATCCGTCGTCACCGGCATTTTGGCTTTCTGGGTGACGGTCACGAAAATTACCACGAGTCCGTCGAGGGAGTTGTCGTCCGTCGTGCTGAGGATGACACGAAAGTTCTTGAGGCTCTTTCCGGTGAAGTCGATATACCAGACCGTCGGAGTTTTTTGGACAAAGTTGTAGCCGGAGTTCTGCAGTAACTGCGTAACGCGCGCCGGTCCAGGGCCCGCCGTCTGAGCGCGCGGCTTGTTTACCGCCAGTCCCGAAACAGCGAACGACGCGACAATCACCGCAAGAGCGATCCTCAACGGTATTCGCACGGCCCCTCCAAGACGCGGCGCGAATCGAGCGCCGGCGCGCTTCCATGTTAGGCAGGATGCGATGCCGAGAAAAGGGTTCTGCGCCCCGCTGTTTCGAAAAGCAAGCACGCGCTTTCCCAGGCTGCGCGCGCCCTATGGCCGCGCCGCAGATCGTGGCAGAATGGCGGGGCATGTTCCTGCGCCAAGAGAAAACGCCTGCCGGACGCGGCCGCGCCGCGCGCCCCTCCTCCGGACTGCTCCTCGTTGCCGCCTGGCTTGCCGGCTGCGGCTATCATGTCGCCGGCCACACCAGCACCCTTCCTTCGACGATAAAGACCATCGCCGTCCCAGCCTTCGAAAATAAGACCAATCAGTACCGCATCGAGCAGCGCCTCACCGAAGCCACCATCCACGAATTCCTGGTGCGCACGCGCTACCACATCGTCTCCGATCCCGGCGGGGCCGACGCCGTGGTGCACGGCAAAGTCGTTTCCATCGAAACCACGCCGCTGCTCTTCGACACCGTCACCGGCCGCGCCACCACCATGGTCGTTTCCGTGAAATGCGAAGTTTCGCTCGAGGAGCTCGCCACAAAACGCCAGCTCTATCACAACAACAACTTCATCTTCCGCGACCAGTACGAAATTTCGACCGACGTGAAGAGCTTTTTCAACGAGCAGGATCCCGCTCTTGGACGGCTGGCGCGCGATTTCGCTTCGCATCTCGTCGCCGCCATCACGGAAGGCTTCTGATGCCGCGCATCGCCGCGGGAGAACTTCTGGCGCGCCTCGCGAAAGGCAAGCCCGTTCCTGCGCTGCTCCTGCTCGGCGACGAAGCCTATCTTCGCGATTCTTGCCGCGCCCTGCTTGTTGAAAAATACGTTCCCGAGTCCGCGCGCGAGTGGGCCGTCTCGCGCTTCTCCGCCGGTTCGAACTATCTGGCCGCCGCGCTTGCGCAGGCCCAGACGCATCCCATGCTCTCTCCGCAGCAGGTCGTCTTCATCGAGGAGCTCGAAGCCCTCGAGAGCCTCGGCGAGGAAAAACGCGACGCTGCCGTTGCGCTGCTCGACGCCTACCTGAAAAATCCCGCGCCGTTCACCACCCTGGTCCTCGAGGCAGCGCATCTCGACCAGCGGATGCGCCTGGGCAAAATCCTCGCGGAAAAGACGCTGGTCGTCGCTGTCTCCCTCGGCGAAAACGACCGCGACCGCCGCGCCGCTGCGATCGTGGAGGCCAAGCGCCTCGCTGCGGAAAGAAAAGTCGCGCTCGAACCCGGCGTTGCCGAAGAGCTTGCCGATCTCGTCGCGGACGACCTCCTCCTCCTGCGGAACGAAATGGAGAAGCTCGCCATCCACGCCGCGGAGTCCCGCCGCATTCGCCGCGAGGACCTTGAGGCACTGGTCGTCTCCAACCGCAGGGCCACTGTGTGGAAACTGTCGGAGATGATCGCTTCGCGCAAGGCCAGGGAGGCGATGGACTTCCTTTCTCGCGCCCTGCGCCACGGCGAAGAGCCGGTGGGCATGGTCGCGGCCATTGCCTGGATGTACCGCAAGCTCATCGAAGTGCAGGAGCTTCGCGGCGCCGCGAGTCCCTGGCAGGTCGCCGGACAGCTTCGAATGCAGCCGGAGAGCGCGGCGATTGCTCTCGGGAGCGCCCGGAAGATTCCCCGCGAGCAGTTGCTTGCGGGAATCGTCGCGCTGCGCGAGTGCGACAGCCGCCTCAAGGGCGGGACGCTCGGCGCCGAAGCCGCGCTGGATTTCTTGGTGGCGCAGTTGATCGGCCCGGGTTTTGGGGGTCGGAGCTTC
>DASPOW010000281.1:0-6429 GCA_035625855.1 Candidatus Methylomirabilota bacterium
GTTTGCCGCGGGCTGAGAGCGTGTCGAATGGGTGTTGCTGGCTCGGCCTACAAGGAGGAGGTGTCCTGGCCACCCGCCTTGAATTGAGCAGCAACGGAACGTAGCGGACGAAAACCACTGGGGATCATACCTGCGACAGACGTAACTGGGGAGTACTGCGCCCACAGGTTTGAGAGGCGAATGCGGGCGGCTTTGCGGGGGCCTCGGTTTAAACGTGGTTGTCATTGCGGCGTAGTGGGAAGCGCGCTAGGCTATTTGCCCCGCTCTACCAAATCCGAGGAGGAATCCATGTCCGAAGAGAGACCGACACACGCCCAGGGAGACCTGCAGCTCAAGCTGTACGATCTGCGCCGGGAAGCGAAGCTGCGCCAGGCGCGCGACTGGTTCAACCAGAACTATTTCGCAGACACCGTCGAGGAGGCCATGCGCGTGGCGCCCTTCGGTTCACAGGAAGGCATCTATTTCATGATGGTGGTTTCGTACTGGGATCAGGCTTGCGCCTACCTGAACCATGGCTTGCTGCACGAGGAGCTGTTCTTCGAGACTTCGGGGGAATTCTTCGGGGTGTGGGACCGAGTGAGAACGGTCGTGCCGATGATGCGGGAGATGTTCCACCAGAAGCTCTTTCTGGCCAACCTGGAAAAAGCGGCGCTGCGCTGGGAGAAGTGGATGGAGCACCGGTCCCCCGGCGCGCTTGAGGCGATGCGCGGTTGGATCCAGCAGATGCGTTCGTCGAAGGCGCAAAAGGCAGCCAGCGCGTAAAGGGCGAAAAAGCGGCAGCCGCTCAGCGGCCCAAGGCTTCGCGGATCTTGCGCAGAAGCAGCGCACGGGCAAATGGCTTCTGCACAAGCAGGGTGCCGCGTGCCAGAACGCCGCGGTGTGCGATCACCTCGTCCGCGTAGCCGGACATGAAAAGTACTTTGAGGCCGGGCCAGCGGGCGGTGAGACGGCCGGCCAGTTCCTGTCCATCCATGCCGGGCATGACGACATCGGTCAGGAGCAAATCGATCCGCGGGGGCGCGTCAGCGACGATGCGCAGGGCGTCTGCGGGGTTCGGCGCTTCCAGAACCGTGTAGCCGGAAGCTGCGAGGAGGTCGCGGGTCAACTCGCGCAGGTCGGTCTCGTCTTCGACCAGGAGGATGGTCTCTTTGCCTCCGGGAACCTCGGCGGAGGTTTCGCGAGAGCCAGAAGCCGCGGGAACTCCGGCGGCTGACGGGAAATACACCTTGAACGTCGAGCCGCGGCCGGGCTCGCTGTAGGCCATGATGTAGCCGCCCGCCTGCTTCACGATCCCGTACACGGTGGAAAGGCCGAGCCCGGTTCCCTTGCCCTTCTCCTTGGTGGTGAAGAACGGCTCGAAGATGCGAGAGAGCGTCTCGGGATCCATGCCGATGCCGGTATCGCTGACAGTGAGCAGGACAAACTGCCCGGCGGCGGAGCCCATATGGGCGGCAACATAGGAATCGTCGAGAGTGACGTCCCTCGTTTCCAGAATAAGTTTTCCTCCCCGGGGCAGCGCATCGCGGCCATTGACGACGAGGTTCATCAGGATCTGGTCGAACTGACCGGGGTCGATCCGGATGGAGCGCAGGTCGGGCTGAAGCCGCAGGATAAGCTCGACGTCCTCGCCGATGACACGGCGAAGAAGCTTCTCGAGTTCGCGGAGCGAGAGATTCACGTCGAGGATTTTCGGGTCGACGATTTGCTTGCGACTGAAGGCGAGAAGCTGCATGGTGAGCGCCCCGGCGCGTTCGGCGGCGCCCTGAATGGCGTCAATGCTCCTGCGAAGACGGGAATCCGGGGCGGCCTGCTCGAGGAGGAGTTCCGTGTGACCCATGATGACGCCGAGGAGATTGTTGAAATCGTGGGCGATGCCGCCCGCGAGGCGTCCAATCGCCTCCATTTTTTGGGACTGAAAGAGCTGGCGCTCAAGAAGGCGGCGTTCAGTGATGTCTTCGGCGAACACTTCGAAGCAGTCAATCGCGCCGTCCGGCGCCAGAACAGGGCCCCCGGTGAGATTCACAGTGATGAACCGGCCGTCTTTGCGCTTCCACTCGAGCTGCAGGTCGCGGAAGATGCTGTTTTTCCACCTTTCGATGACAAGGCGCTGGCGTTCGCCGGGGTCGCGGTACAAGTCGCGCATGTTGTGGGCGCAGAGATCGGCTTCGGAGTCGTAGCCGAGCATGCGGACGAAGGCAGGGTTGGCCATGACGATGCGGCCCTCGAGGGTGGAGCGGACGATTCCATAGGGGGCGTTTTCGACAAGCGACCGGAAACTCGCTTCGGAGCGGCGAAGCTCCTCCTCCGCCTGCTTGCGGTCAGCTATATCGTGAGACTTGGCCATGCTTACGCGCCCGCAAGGGCCGTCTGCCTTAGGATCTCGCGCTGCAGGGAAAACGGCAGGGGCAGGGCGGCCCGGAATGCAGGCAAAGTAACATAGCGCGCTGTTATCCGCGAAGCAAAGTCCGCGCGGAGTGCACAACTAGCAAATAGCGAGCACAGACGCTTTGGGAAGCGCCCGGTGCAATCTACGGCTTGCGGGTTTCGAGCGTGTAGTGGCTCTGCAAGTAGCGCAGGATTGCCTGTTTGGCCTCGTCGGGGATTTGCGCGCCGTAGGTTTTTTCCATCTTGTAAAGGGGACCTCCCGCGGCGGAAATGTGGCGAAAAGCGTTTCGCGCCGGCGGGAACAATACCACAGGCGCGGCCCGGAAACGGAATGGAGGGTTGGAGGAGTTTGACAGGTCGCGTATGATAGGGGTTTGCATTGCGGCCTAGCGACGCGGCTGTAGTCCCTTCCCGAGGGAGCCGCGCAGACCGGCCGCAGCAGAATGGGAGCCTTCCAATGAAGCCCGGTATCCACCCCGACTATCACAAAGTGCTGGTGCACTGCGCGTGCGGCCACACGTTCGAGACGCGGTCGACGATCAAAGGCGAGCGCATGAACGTGGAAATCTGCTCGAACTGCCATCCATTCTTCACGGGCAAACAGAAGCTCGTGGACACGGCGGGGCGCGTGGAGCGGTTCCAGAAGAAGTACGCGAAGGCGCAGGCGAAGAAGTAAAGGCCGACTCCACGCAAAGCGGGCACGCGCGGGGCGCGTCCCACCCGGAAAAAACAGGGAGCAAGGCCCGGTGTGACAACCGCGGCGGGGGTGTAGAATGACGGGCCAGAGTGGCGACGCAATCGCGCATGTTCGAGGGAGCGCCCGCGGGCGAGCTGGTGGAAACGGGGCCGCCGCGGGTCACGCTGCGGAACTTCTTCTCGCATCCCTATGATTCGGCGATTGCGGCGGCCCGGACGTGCTACGCGCCGCGGCTGATTCAGCCGGAAGAAATCACCGACAAGCAGCGGGTCAATGTAGGCGCGGCGACGTTCTACAGCGGGCACCACACCGTCTACCAGCACGCGACATTCGAGTTCGGGCTCGAAAACGTGAGCCGGCAGTTCGTGTGGTCGTTCCTGCACGCGCATCCCTTTTACAACTCGGAGCAGCAGAGCCAGCGCTACGTGCGGCTCGACAAAGCGCAGGCGTACGTGCCGGGGGCGTCGCTCTTTTTCGACGCGGCAGGCCGGGAAGTCTACACGCGCGCCGTCGCGCGGGCGTGGGATTTCTACCGGCAGCTTTCGGCGGTGCTGGCGGGTGACGCGCGGGCCATCCTAAGCGACATCTGGCACGTGGGGCCGATGTCGCACGAGAAGCGGCTGCAGAAGGTGGAACGCGCGGCGGGCAAGCGCGCGATCGAGATTGCGCGCTACGTCCTGCCGGTGGCGGCATTCACGACGATGGTGCACACGGTCTCGGGGATTGTGCTGCACCGGTTGTGGCGGATGTGCGCGGCTTCGGACGCGCCGAGCGAGGCGCGGCAGGTGGTGGGGGAAATGGTGGCGCGGGTGCGGGAAGTGGACGTGGATTTCTTCGACCGCATGGACACGCAGCCCCTGGAGGACCTGCCGGAGTGGAGAGACACAGGCAGCGCGAACGGCAGCGGGGCGGGCGCGCATGGCGCCGGAGACGGGAAAGCGTTCGCGGGGGAATTCGACGCCAAGCTGGGCGGCAAAATTTCGCGGCTGGCGGACTATTCACCCAACGCGCCGCGGGTGATGGCGGAGGCGTACCGCGGGGTGCTGGGGATTCCGGAATCGCAATGCAGCGACGCGGAGGCGATCGACCGGCTGATGAATCCAGCGCGGAACCCGTACCGGCTGGAAACGCTGAACATCGGCGTGCACGCTCCGGGCCTGCGGGCTCTGCAGCACGCGCACTACACGTTTGCGAAGAAGATCAGTCATACGGCGGACAGCCAGGACCAGCGGCACCGCATGGTGCCGGGGTCGCGGCCGCTGCTGACGCTCGCGGACACACGCGAGCCGGACTACATCGTGCCGATGCTGATCGAAGGCAACACGCGCGCGAAAGAGATTTACGCGCGGGCGATGGAAGAGGCGTGGGCGGCGAAGAATGAACTGCTCGACCGCGGCGCGCCGCGGGAGATCGCGCTGTACCTGCTGCCGAACGCCAAGGCGATCCGACTGGTGGAGAGCGGTTCGCTGCTGCACCTGCTGCACAAATGGACGATGCGGACGTGCTTTAACGCGCAGGAGGAGATTTATCAGGCTTCGATGGAAGAGGTGGCACAGCTTGGCGAGGTGCATCCGGAACTGGCGCGCTACATCGGGCCGCCTTGCCACTTGCGTGCGGGGATTACGACGCCGATCTGCACGGAGGGATCGCATTTTTGCGGGGTGAAGGTTTGGCTGGACTTCCCGAACGTGCAGCGCCGCATCTGACGCGGCGGGGCAGCCTGGCGTATTACCTGGCGGCTTGGGTCTGCGGGAGCCTTTTTTTCCTCGCGGGCCGCTACGTGCTGCCGGGAAGCGGCAACATGAAGACAGCACCGTTTTTTGGCGAATACTTCATGACGCTTATCTGGGGCGCGCCTGCGGTGCTGGCGTTTGCATTGGCGTTGCGCAGGATTCTCGCGGCGCAGCGAAGGAGGTCTACGCTCGTCTGGTGCGGCGCGGGTGGAGTCCTGGCCCTGCTGATGGGCGCCGCGACGCTGCCGGTGAAATGCGCGGATACGGATGTGAGGTCCGGGGTGTGCCGTTTCCTCGACATCGTAGCGCTGGGCCGGGCCGCGCAGTTTCCCGGATTTTCCGGGAGGCAGGCGGCGAGCCTCGCGTTCGGCGGACTCGCTACCGCGTTCGTGCTGGCGCGAGTGGAGAAGGCGTTCTCCGCGGACGAAGCCGCATCCAGCTAAAGAGAGAGCGTACACGAAGATGGGATGCAGAAGCTGGTTGACAGCGAGCACGGTCGTGCTAGCGGTATCTTCGCCGCTGTGGGCCTATGACGCGCCGCTGCAGCCGGCGGCGATCCGGGATGCCTATTTCCTGGGTCAGCGCAGCGACGGCGCCAGGGAGACGTTTCTTGCGGCATACGTCAAGCGCTTTCCGCTTCCGGAAAAGGGACCGTACGTGTCGGAGATCGAACTGTTGACGCCGTACGCGCAGGTGGTGAGCGTTTCCGCGCAACATACCGTGGGCTACAGCGCGCAACAGGCCGCGGAAGACTACAAGAATCGCGGGGACCTTATCCAGGTCCGGGTGCGGATTGAGCTAACGCCTACCTATGGCGCGATTGCGCCCAAAGAGAAGAACCGAGGGGGCATTCCGCTGCGAACCGAGGATTTCTGGAAGAGTTTTCAGATCACGCTGCGGCAGAGCAACGGGAGCATCGGGCCCCTGCGGACACGCAGCGAGCCGATTTACCTGGAGTCGGGCGCCCTGGCCGGTACGCAGGTGTGGCTGTCCTACGACACGAAAGACGTGGCTTCGGCGAAGACGACGGTGGAGGTGGAGCCTCCCGAGGGAGGCAAAGTCCGGGCGAAGTTCGACCTGGACAGACTGCGGTAGGACGCGTCTACGCCGGATTGCGTTTGGCTCGGCGCCGGGCTATTCTTTTGGAGTGTACGCGGCATTCTATTAGCTGACCCTTCCCGGGCCCGAGATTGCGGGCCGCCTCTACTCTTGCGGTTTCTCCGTTCGCATGTTTGTGATTTGCCTTTTGCCGGCTGAGGATTTGCCATGGCTCGACTGACATTCAGGGAAAAACTCGACCAACTCGAGACGCGCTACGACGAGATGACCGCGCAGTTGTCCGACCCGGCGGTAATCGCGGATTCGGCGCGCTTTCAGAAGCTCGCCAAGGCGCACGCGGAGCTCCAGGAGATCGTGGGCAAACATCGCGCTTACAAGCAGATCGAGAAGGACCTGGCCGGGGCGCACCAGATGGCGCAGGAAACGGACGACGCGGAGATGCGGCAGCTTGCGCACGAAGAAGAAAAGCAGCTGGAGCAGCGGAAGGACGCAACCGAGCGGGAGCTGAAGCTGCTGTTGCTGCCGAGGGATCCCAACGACGAGAAAAACGTCATC
>DASPOW010000282.1:0-3145 GCA_035625855.1 Candidatus Methylomirabilota bacterium
CAGGCAATGCGCCGTCCAAGACACTGGACCCCAAGGTTCCTTTGAGCCTTTACGAGGCGCGCAACGCCGTGCAAATCGCTCGAGCGGTCGGCGCCGAGAAGTACGCCGCCGACAGTTTCCGCAAAGCCGCAGGGCTGCTGCAAACGGCTGAAACCTCATTTGCCCACAAAGGCGAAAAGCGCCAACTCGAAATGAACGCGCGCGAGGCCGTGCAGACTGCGGAAGACGCGCGCGCTATATCCGCAAAACGCATAGAAGAAGAACGCCAGGCCCAGGAGCGCGCGGCGGCGGCCGAACGCGAAGCCCGCGCCAAGGCCCAGGCCGAAGCGGCGGAGCGCGCCAAGCTCGAGGCGCAGCTGGCCGCGGAGCGGGCCGCGCGGGAAAAAGCTGAGGCGGAAGCGGCGAGAGCCGCCGCCCTTGCCCAGCAGCAGGAAGCACAGCGAAAGGCGGAGGAAGCTCGCCAGGCTGCTGAGCGAGCGGCCAGGGAAAAGGCCGAAGCCGACGCAGCTCGAGCTGCCGCTGTTGCGCAGCAGCAGGAAGCGCAGGCCCGTGCGGAGCAGGCCAGAAAGGCCGCGGAAGAGGCCGAACGCGCCCGGCAGAAAGCCGAAGCCGAGAAGGCCGACCTCCGCGCGCAACTCCTCGCTCAGCTCAACGCCGTGCTGCAAACCCGGGACACGGCGCGAGGCCTTATCGTCAGCATGTCCGACGTGCTCTTCGATACTGGCAGCGCCACCCTCAGGTCCGCTGCGCGGGAAAAGCTGGCCAAGATCTCCGGCATTTTGCTGGCGCATCCCGGCCTGAATCTTCAAGTCGAAGGCCACACGGACAGCGTCGGCAGCGACGAGTTCAATCAGCAGCTCTCCGAACGGCGCGCGGATTCGGTGCGGGACTTTCTCCTGCAGCAGGGTGTTCTGCCGTCTTCGGTTGCTGCTCGCGGCTTTGGCAAGACTCAGCCCGTGGCTTCGAACGACACACCCGAGGGACGCCAGCGCAACCGGCGAGTCGAGATCGTGGTCAACGGCGAGGCCATCGGCGTTGTCGCCAACGCCTCTTCCCCTTCGCCCTGAGAATTCGCGACAAGCTCCGGGCTCAGTCGCCCGGTCTTGGCGCTCCTCCGCCCGGAAAATACTTCTCGTACCAGCGTATGGAGCGCTCGATCATGTCCACGACGTGTTTGGGTTCGCGCAGCCCGTGGCCTTCGCGCGGGTAGCGCACCATCACCGTGTCTACGCCCACGTCTTTCAGCGCGATGTAGAACTGTTCCGCCTCCGCGATGGGAACGTCGTTGTCGTTCTCCCCGTGAATCAGCAGCGTCGGGGTCGCCACCTGAGCCACATAGCGCAGCGCCGAGCGCCTCCACATCTCGTCCATCAGCGTGCCCTGATGCGGAAAGATGCCGAACTCCATCTGTTCGTATTGGTTGTAGTAGGTCATGTAGTTGTAGCTCACCAGGTTGATGATCGCGGCCTGCGGGATGGCCGCTTTGAACAGGCGCGTCTGCGTGATCAGCCAAGCCGTCAACTGCCCGCCGTAGCTCGTGCCCTCGCACCCGATGCGATCCCGGTCGATCCACGGATTGCGCCGTATCGCGGCCTGAACGCCGTACAGCACGTCCTGCGCTTCGTTGCCGTTCTGGTCGCCGAACACTGCGTCTGCAAACGCCTGCCCGTAGCTGGTTGAGCCGCGATAATTCACCATGACCGTTGCCCACCCGCGGGCTGCGTATATCTGGCTCTTGAGGTCGAGCCACGGACCCTGCGCGCCGTGCGGCCCGCCGTGAATCATCACGATGAGAGGGTGCTTGGAGTTTGCCGTCTTCCCGACCGGCTGGGTCAAAAAAGCCTCCACCTCGTACCGATTGTCGTTGCTGATAAACGTGAACGATTCCACAGGCGCGAGCTGTTTCCCGCCCAGCGCCGCCGCGTTCAAGTCCGTGAGCTTCTTCGCGGGTTCCGTGCCCGCGCGCAGGTAAAGTTCAGCAAAGTCGCTGCGCGTGCGCATGGAGTACGCCAGCTTTCCGCCTTTTGCAACGGACCAGGAAAACAGCAGGCCGTCTCCCGAGACAACCGTCTCCCCGGAGCCGCCGCTGAGCGGGAGGCGCCGCAGGCGCCGGTTTCCTCTTTCCTGCACCGCGACATACGCGGCATTACCATCGGGCGCCCAGGTTGCCGGTCCCTGGCGGTTGTCGATCGCGCCGCCTAGCTCGTTCCGCCCCGTGCCGTCCGCGTTCATCACGTAGACGTGCGTGTCTTCCATCGTCGTTTCAAGGTCGGTCAGGCCCCGTTTGGTGCCCAGAAAAAGAATCTTCTTCCCGTCCGGCGACCACAGCGGCTCGTATTCGGCGGACTCTGTCGCGGTCAGCCGCTTGATCTGTCCCGTTGTAGCGTTGACCGTGAAGATATCGTGGTTGAAGAACTGGTCTTCGTTCGGCTCGGGATTCGAAACGTACAGGATCTGATCGTCTTTCGGCGACCAGTCAAGCGAATGCTCGAAGTGCGCGCCGCTGGTCAGTTGCCGCGGAGTCCCGCCGGCCGCGTCCACCACAAAAATGTGCAGCCGCCGGTTGTCCCCGAAGTGGGTCATTCCTTCACCGGCATCCGGGCGATAGAGGTACCGCGTGATGACAACCGGATCTCCTGTCGCTTCCGCGGTTTCAGGTCCGGGCACCGCGCTCACAAACGCAATTCGCCTGGAATCCCCGGACCACGTAATTGAGTTGCCCTCCATCTGCGTCGGCGTATTGGTGCCGTCCATCTCCGCAAGGAACCGCGCGTCACTTCCGTCCGCCTTGGCCACAATCAAGCCGCTCTTGCCGCCCGCGACCCCCTGGTACGCGAGCCATTGCCCGTCCGGAGACCAAACCGCGTTCCCCGAAGGGTACTCTTCGCCGCCGATGCGCGTGCTTTTGCCGTCCGCCAGGGTCATCAGCCAGATTTGCGGGTAGGGCCGGCGCGGGCCGTCGTTGCTGATGACCGTGTAGGCCACGCGCGTTCCATCAGGTGAGATCCGCACCGCCCCCACTTCGCGCATACGCAACAGGTCGCTGCTTTGAAGCCGGTCGCTTTGCGCTCGCGCCTGGTCCGTTGCGGTGAAAAAGCCGGTCATCGCGCAGAATACAAGGAATCGCCTGCCGATCATCACGGGG
>DASPOW010000283.1:0-2782 GCA_035625855.1 Candidatus Methylomirabilota bacterium
GCGGCGCGGGCGGCTTTCTGACGGACAACGCGCTCTTCGTCGTCCCCGCCGTCGCCGCGGCGGACCCCTCCGTGCAAGTCTCCATCACCGACGCCACCGCGCCGCCGAACCAGTTGCCGCCCGACCTGCTCACGCCGTCAAAGATCTGGGAGCGCGCCAACGGCTCGACCGACGATTTCGCCGAGATGGTGGACCTGTCGCAGCACGGCGGCTTGCCGTCCCGCGCGCAGGGACTCACGCTGGGCGTCTGGGAGTGGCGCGGCGACGGAATCTATTTCCTCGGCGCCACGCAGGACACGCAGATCCGTCTGCGCTACGTCAAGGCCTATCCAGATTTGACGGACGCGAGTTCGCCGGTCCTCGTGCGCAACGCCCAGGAAGCCATCGCCTACGCCGCCGCGGCCATGGCGGCCTGGGCGCGCGGCAGCCCGCTCGCGGAGAAGTGGGACGACGCCGCGGGCGACGCCATCGAGCAGCTCGTCGCGGCCGCGGTGCGCCGCGAGCAGCAATCCGCGCGCCGCCGCAGGCCATTTTCCTCGCGCAGCGGCTACACCCCGTTCTAGAGAAATTCGCACATCCTCCGGAGACGACACCATGCCCATCACCATCGCGCTGCAAGCGAACAACGTGGACTCCTCGGCAAGCAATTTCGTGTACGCGATCGCCACGCTGACTTTTTCGGGAAACTACCCGAGCGGCGGCGACACGCTCGACTTCACCCAGGTGGCGGACAAGCTCGACAGCTCGCAGGTGGTTCAGGCCTGGGCGGAATCGCAGAACGGCAACTCCGGCTACTACGTGGCGGTCGCCGGGAGCGCGCTCAACAACTGGAAGCTGAAGTGCTTCAGCGGCGGCGGCACGGAAATCACCGCGGGAGCGTATCCGGCGAGCGTCACTTCCGACGTGGTGCAGCTCAGCATCACCACTCGCAAGCTGCTCTAGCCGTCCACTGCTGCTGGCCACCTGGCGTTGCCTCGTCGTGAGCAGCTTGTTAAATGTCCTCTGAGCGTGGAGCTACGGAATGAGACGATGGAAAACGGCGATGCCGTGTCTGTGGGCGATCCTGACGATGATTGTCGGCGTGTGGCCGTTCGCGCCGGCAGCGCACGCGCAGGGGTCGCGCAAGGACGACGTGGTCTTCAACTCCCGCGGCGTGCCCCTTGCCGGAGCGAGCGTGCGCGTCTGCGCCATGCCCGCCACGGGACAGCCCTGCTCTCCGCTCGCGCTGATTTACTCCGACGCGGCCCTGACGCAGGCCCTGCCCAATCCCACCGCGGCCGACGGACTGGGCAACTACACCTTCTACGCCGCGCCGGGGCGCTACATGGTCGAAATCTCCGGCCCGGGCATCGCCACGCGGCAGATCCCCGACGTGATTCTGCCGAGCGATCCGACCGCGCCGTCTTTTTCCAGCCTGGCCAGCACCGGCGGCATCAGCGCGTTTTCGCTGAGCCTGACGGGCAATCTCACCGTCAACGGCAACACCACCGTGGCGGGTTCGCTCGGCAGCGGCACGCTGAATCTGACGAACCAGTTCACGCCGCCGGGCGCAGCAGGCGCGGGCACCGTGAATCTCTACACCAAGAGCGCGGACAAGCGCCTGTACTACAAGGACGACAGCGGAACGGAGATCGGCCCCATCGCCAGTACGACCGGCGTGCAGGTCAACGTCTCCAACACGTTTACCGCGCAGCAGAACTTCGACGCCAACACCGCCTACAAGGGGCCCAATCCCTGGTTTGACATCACGCGCTACGGCGGAGTGGCCTCCACGCAAAGCACCACCGGCGGCATGACCGGCGGCTCGGCGACGCTGACGCTTGCCGGCGCGCGCGACTTCGCCAACGGGCAGGGAATTGTCGTCTGGGGAGCGGGCGGCGCTCCCGCGCTCTCCACGCCTACGGCGGTCGCCGTTTCGCCGCAGTACATCAGCGGCGGTTCGACGACCTACAGCTACAAGATTGCCTGCGAAGATTTCGCCGGAGGCATCACCGCGGCTTCCTCGGCGGGGAGCAGCACGACGGGGGCCGCGCTGCTCGGGGTGCAAAACGCCATCAGCATCACCTCGGCGGTGCGCGCCGGCGGCGTGGTCACCGTCACCACCGCGGCGAACCACACGTTTTCCACGGGGATGCCGGTGAATCTCGCCGGCGTTTCGGATCCGACGATGAACGGCACGGTCATCGTCGCGAGCACTCCCACCTCCACTACGTTCACGTTCAGCCAGGCCACCGCGCCGAATTCTTCCGCCGCTTCGGGCTCGGTGCAGGGCATTGCGTACAACAAAGTGACCTGGTCCAGCGCCGACCTGAACGCGAACACCGTCCTGCGCTGCTGGATCTACCGCAACAACGCGCTCGCCGGCGTCGCGCCCGGCGAGGACAACTACTTCGAGGACTACGGCGCGGGCATCGGCAACCAGCCGGGCTACGTTCCGGCAACGCCGCCTTCTTCCGCCGTACCCGGCTATCTCGCGACAACCATCTCCTCCGGCGGGGGTACCACGACGCTGACCCTCGCCGCGAACGCCGCAACCGCGGTTTCCGGCGCGAACGTGTATCACGACAACGTGCCCGCCCTGGCCGCCGCCGCGAACGCCGCGAGCGCTACCGGCCGCACCGGAACGGTTTACATTCCCAATCTGAATACGGTCACGCCGTATCTCATCAACAGCTCGTGGCGAACCGCGGGCGTGCGTTACGTCATTGCCGGAGGGTTGAGCGTTGTCCAGCCCATTCTGCCCGCATCGGGCGCGACCTTCGAGGGCTGGCCGGGAACCGCC
>DASPOW010000284.1:0-4491 GCA_035625855.1 Candidatus Methylomirabilota bacterium
GCCGGGAGTTGAAAGCTCGCGCGGAATTCAGCTCGATCCCGCTCATTCTCGTGAGCTCCAAGTCCAGCGAAAGCGACAGATTCTGGGGCCACCAGATGGGTGCCGACGGGTACATCACCAAGCCTTTCACGCGCGAGGAACTCATTCGCGCCATTCGGCGGTTTGCATGAACTCAACCCGAGACAACCTGGACGGGGTCCGCGACGACTTTCAGCTTTCGCCGGTGCCCACGGAAACCGCAGAGCATCTGCTCGAAGCCGAAGCCGAGGACCAGCCTCAACCCGAACAGCAATACTGCGTATTTCGAAGCGGCCGCGAGCGTTTCTGCCTTCCCGTCCTGGACGTGGAAGAAGTCGTGGAGTGGCCGCTGTTGACGCCGCTGCCGCTCGCGCCGGCATATCTGATAGGAATCTTCAATTTGCGCGGCGCCATCGTGCCGCTCGTGGACATCGCCCTGACCGAAGGCCGCAGGCCGGGTTTGCTGCCCAAGCACGTCGTGGTCGCGTCTTTGCGCAGCGACGTCCACCACGAACCGTTGCGCGTGGGAATCGCCGCCGACGAGGTTGTGGGAACGTACGGCGTTATGCCGGAGTCGCTCCTGGAGCAGGCCCCGGAGAGCGTGCCCTATTGCACCGGCATGTTGCGCCACGACGACCGGCTCGCCATGGCTATCGACCTGAAACGGCTTATCGAGGTCTATCCGGGTCCGGCCATCTGACCAAATCTGTTTGGAATGCGGCTTCCGGCCCGCTGTGCCGGCGGCTCGCGGAGGGAATTGGAGGACGGTATGAAATCGCGACTGAGTTCGACAATCTGGCTGCTTGTTTCGTGGACAGCGGCGGCGCTCATCGGCACGCTGCTGCTCGCGTACAACGCAGGCCGCTCGTCCGGAGGCGCCGGAGTGCTGGGTTTCAGCTCGATGCCGTCGGGCACAAGCGGTGAAGTGATCGGCGGCCTGCTTTTGGCGCTCTTCACGGTTCTGATCCTCGGCTTCGTCCTGAGCCGGCGCGTGCTGGCGCCGGTGCAAAGCCTGGCGGAATTCTCCGAGCGGCTGGCCGCCGGAGACCCCCGCGCGCGCGCCGATGTCCCGGGATCGGATGACCTTGCCTATATCGCCGAGAACCTGAACCGCGCCGTGGCCAAGGTCTCCAAGGCGAGTTCGAACCAGGAAGCCAGCGAGTCCCTGCAGCGGAGCATCACCGAACTGCTTTCCGTGATCAACCAGGTTGCGCGCGGCGACCTGACCCTTCGCGGAAAGGTCACCAACGACGCGCTCGGCAACGTGGTGGACTCCATCAACTACATGCTCGACAACTTTTCGAAAGTGCTCGAGCGCGTCCGCAAAGCCGCGATGGAAGTGAACAATAGCGCGAACAACATCCTTGTGGCCGCAGACGAGATGCAGGCCGGCGCCACGCAACAGGACCAGGAAACGACCAACACCTCATCGGCCGTGGAGGAGCTGACCGTTTCGATGAAGCAGGTTTCCAACAACGCCGAAGCCAGCGCGGAAGCCGCTCGCCGCGCCCTCGACGCCGCGGAGCAAGGGAATCGCGCGGTGCGCGACACCCTGGAAGGAATGCAGCGCATTCGCGCCTCGGTGCAGGCCACCGCGAAAAAGATCAAGTCCCTCGGCGACCGGTCGCTGGAGATTTCGGAAATCATCAACGTCATCAACGACATCACCGAGCAAACCAACCTTCTGGCGCTGAACGCAGCCATCGAGGCCGCCCGCGCCGGCGAAGCCGGACGCGGTTTTGCGGTCGTCGCCGACGAGGTTCGAAAACTCGCCGAACATTCTCGCAGCGCCACGAAGGACATCGCCGCGCTCATCAAGGCCATTCAGGCGGAAACGAACGAGGCCGTGGTGGTCATGGAAGAGGGCACCAAGGAAGTGGAGGGCGGCGCACAGCTCGCCGATCAAGCCGGCCGGGCGCTGGACGCAATTTCGAGCGTCGTGCGCCAGTCCGCGGAACTGGTCCAGGAGATTTCGCTGGCCTCGAAACAACAGGTGCGCGGGACGGAAGGCGTAGCTCACGCCATGCAGATTATTTCCGGCATCACCAAGCAAACTTCGCAGGGCGTACGCCAAACGGTCGGCACCGTCAGCCAGATGGTGAAGCTTTCAGACCAACTCAACGAGTCGCTGGCACAATTCCGCTCGGTAGCCAAAACCCCGGCAGGCGAGAGTTCCGAGCAACCGGTGCTGGCCGGCCCGGCTCGATAACGATTTCCTTCTCCGGTGAGCCCGGAATAGGGGCGCAGCGCCGATGAGCGAACGCCAGAACCCAAGGCTGGACCTGACCGAACGCGACCTGAGCGAGATTCGCATGCTGATCGAAGAGCGCACGGGGATTTGCTTCGATGAATCGCGCGAGCGCTTCCTGTCCGCGCGTGTGCGGGAGCTGATGCGTCACAAGGGTTTCCCGCGTGGCTCGGAATTGCTGCGCGCCGCGCGGCGCAACAATCTCGACTACGAGACTCTCGTGGAACGGTTGCTGACGCAGGAGACATCGTTCTTCCGCTATCCAGCGGTTTATGAGGCGCTTCGCAAACGGGTCCTTCCCGAAATGCATGTGAAGAAGTTCTGGAACAACCCGCGCACTCTTCGCGTCTGGAGCGCCGGGTGCGCTACCGGCGAGGAACCCTGCTCCATCGCCATCACCATCGCCGACTCCCTGGCATTTGCCGATGCGTGGAACATCGAAATCCTTGCGACAGACATCAGCCGCGAAGCGCTGCGTGCCGCCGAGACGGGGCTGTATCCGGCGCGCAGCATCGCGGGCGTGAGCGAAGCTCAACTCGCCGCGCACTTCACGAAGAAGGGCGATGCCTATCAGGCGAAACCTCGCTTGCGCAAAATGATTACTTATGCCCAGGGCAATCTCGCGCAAAGCCTCTACCTCGGCCGGATGGACATGATCTTCTGCATGAACGTGCTTATCTATTTCTCCGAGGCCCGCAGGCAGGCCCTCGCCCAGCGCTTTTTCGACACGCTTGAGCCCGGGGGCTACCTGTTCCTGGGCCACTCCGAGTCGCTGGCCAAGGTTCCCGTGAAGTTTCAGGCGATCGTGCTCAACGAGTGCATTCTCTACCGCAAACCCGCTCCCTCGGACGCCCTTCAGCCCGCCGAACTCGTCGCGGAGGGGCGCCCGTGAACTTCCCCGACCGCGAAGCCATGGAGGTTTTTCTTCAGGAGGCGTCCGAACACCTCCAGTACTTGCGCGAATACTCCTCCATTCTGGGAGAGCCCTCTGCGTCCCGTAGCGAGCTCGAGAAACTGTACATCGCGGCACACACGCTGGCGGGAACCTCGGGCACTTACGGATTTCCGCGTTTTTCGGAGATCGCGGGCAAGCTGGCCCACGTCTTTCAGTATGCCTTGAACGCGCCTCTTGGCTCCGACCTCCACGGACCGCTGACGGAGTTTCTCTCCGACGCGATTTCGCTGCTCGAGACCGACCTGCTGGAGATCAGCGATACCGGCAAGGAAGTCGTTGACGACGTGGCCGCGTTCAGGGAGCGGTACCGCTTTGCCTTCCCTGCCCAACCCGCGCCGTTGAACGCAGAGCTCGATTCCGCAGCCACCGCACTCTCGGAAAGCCGAGCCACGATTCAGGAGGAAGAAGGGCCGGCGACGGGCTCCTATTTCGACCGGCTGCCGGCCGACGACGAGGTCCCCGAGGAAATTCTCGAATTCTTCCAGCCGGAAGCCGAAGAACATTTTCAGATCGCCAGCGACTGCCTGCTCTCTCTCGAAGGTTCGCGAAACCCCGAGGAGATCAACCGCCTCTTCCGGGCGATTCACACGGTGAAGGGCTCGGCGGCGCAGGTGGGGCTCAGGCGCCTGGGAGCGATCGCCCACCGGGTGGAGGACCTCATAGGCCGGATTCGCGACGGCAAGCTCGAACCAGCGCCGGACGTCGTAGATCTCTGCCTGGAATCCATCGACGTCCTCAAAAAGTGTCTGCACCGCCGCTGGGCGGACGAAGCGGAGTTCCGCGCCGGCGTTGATTCGCTGCTCGCCCGGGTCGCCGAGTTTGCCCCCGAAGAGGGCGACGAAGCCGAGGGAGCCGGCGTTGCCTCCGGCGTCGGGCCGCCGGAATCAGGCCAGGCCGCGGCAAGGGAGCAGCAGTTGGCAGCCCCTCCCAGCCAGGACAGCCAGAGGAAGGCCAAACAGGCCGCCGTCTCCAAGACCGTCCGCGTATCGCTCGGGCGGCTCGACCGGATGATGAACAACGTCGGGGAGTTGGTGATCAACCGCACGCGAATGGTCGGCCGCGTGACCGAACTGCGAAGGCTGATCGAGACGCTGGGCTTTTCGAAAGAGCGGCTGCAGGGCAAGGTCGCCGAGTTCCAGGACAAATACGAATTCAACCGCATCAGCAACGCGGGGTGGCTGCCCGGCTACGGCGGGCGCGGGGTTCCGACCCCGGCCATGCTCACGAGCGCCGCGGCGGGCGATCGTTCCTTCTGGTCGGAATTCAGCGA
>DASPOW010000285.1:0-4415 GCA_035625855.1 Candidatus Methylomirabilota bacterium
TTCGATGCCCTTGTCCAGTGCTTTGCACATATCGTAGACCGTGAGGGCTGCTGCGGCGACCGCGACCAGCGCTTCCATCTCGACACCCGTTTGTGCCGCCGCGGTCACGCGGGAACGAATTTCTACGCCATTTTTGCATAGCCGCGCGGTCACATCAATCTGCGTCAGTGGCAGTGGGTGACAAAGAGGTATCCATTCCGCCGTGCGTTTGGCCGCGGAGATGCCCGCGATCCGAGCGATTTCCAGCGGGTTGCCCTTTGGGTTTTTCAGGCGCCGGACCGCCTGCACGACGCGGGGCTTCATTCTCACAAATCCGCGCGCCGTGGCCGAGCGGAAGGTGACCGGCTTCGCAGAAACGTCCACCATGCGCACTTGGCCGCGTTTGCCGTAATGGCTTAGCTTCTTCATAACGCGCGCCATCGTCTCAGAGAGTGTCCCGGCGGAGCAACACGGAAACGGCTTCACCCGCCGCCACCTCCGGGCGGTCAGAGTCCACCATGAGGAAGCAGTTCGCGCGGCCGAGCGCCGCGATGTCTCCCGAGCCATGCCAGGGCAGCTCCCGGACAGCAGGTTCGCCGGCGTGCCATTCCAGGCGGGCGGGCAGAAAATGCGTCACGCCGCGCTTTTGTTTGACCGCTTCGCCGAGAAGCGCACGAGCCAACGGCAGGGGCCGGGGCGGCGCGCCGCTCAGAATGTCCAGCGCCGGCACGACAAACAACTCGAACGTCACCATCGTTGACACTGGATTCCCGGGAAGGCCGAACACGGGGACGCCGCCGCACACGCCGAACACGGCAGGCTTGCCTGGCCGTATGGCTACCGCGTCAAAATAAAACCGCGTCCCCAGCTCCCGCAAAACCTGCTCGACGAGGTCGTACTTGCCCATGGAGACGCCGCCGCTCAGCACCATCATGTCGCTGCGCAGGCCTTTGCGCACGCTGCGCGCGAGCGCCTTCAGTTCATCGGGCGCGTTGCCAAGCGGAACGCGTTTACCACCCGCCAACTGCACCTGCGCCCCAAGCGAGTACTCGTTGCTGTTGCGGATCTGGAAAGGGCCGGGCTTCCGGCTCGCGGCAACGACCTCGTCCCCGGTCGAGAGGGTTGCCACGCACGGGCGCCGGCGGACAAGCGGGCGCGTCGCGCCAGACTGTGCGGCGAGGGCCACCTCCGCAAACCCGAGACGCTGGCCCGGTTGCAGGAGCGCATCCTTCGCGTGTGATTCGCTCCCGCGCGGGACGATGTTCTGTCCCGAACTTGCGTCGCGCTGAAACGTCACCCGGTCGCCGTCGCGCGAAGTGTGCTCGATCATGACCACGGCGTCGGCGCCGGGGGGCGCAGCCGCACCGGTCATGATCTGTACACACGTCCCGGGCGCGAGCCTCTTCGCAGACCTGTCTCCCGCCTTTAGCTCTCCCAGGCACGGGAGAGTCGCGCCGGGCGAGACGTCGCCCGCATGGACGGCATAGCCGTCGCGCGTCGAGCGGTCAAACGGCGGATAGTCGCGGTCGGCCAAGACCCTTTCCGCGAGCACCTGTCCCAGCGCCATCGAGAGCGGAACGCGCTCGGCCGAAATCGTCTTTCGCAGCGCCGAGACTCGCTGAATCACTACTTCGCGCGCTTCTTGATAGCTTAGCATCGGAAAGAGCCGGCGGAAGGCATCACGCCGGCGCCGCGCCCTTCATCTTACAGCCAGGAGGCAAAGAGAGAACCCGGAGGCACAATCGTGGCGTTTCGCTCCGGCCCGGTAGAGATCATCCCAACCTCCACGCCCAGCATTTGGGAAATGAATTTCAAGTAGTCCAGCGCGGCACGGGGAAGCTCCGCCGAAGAGCGAACGCCGTAGGTAGGGGAGCACCAGCCGGGCAGCGTTTCGTACTGGGGCGTCACTCGCGCGAGTTCTTCCGCCGAAGCCGGCATTTCGGTCACGGGCGAGCCCTTGTAACGATAGGCGGTGCATACCTGGATCTCGCGCTGGGTGTCGAAGACATCCAGCTTGGTGACGACCAGCGAGTCCATCCCGTTGATCATTTTCGCGTAGCGCAGCACCATCAGGTCGAGCCATCCGCAGCGGCGCGGGCGGCCGGTTACGGCGCCGTATTCTCTTCCACGGTCGCGTACTTCCTTGGCTTCGAGGTCGGGCATCTCTGTCGGGAAGGGTCCGCTGCCGACGCGCGTTGTGTAAGCCTTGGAAACGTTCAGCACGGCTTTGATCTTCGTCGGCGGAACTCCCAGTCCGGTAGCAGCGCCCCCGGAAGTGGCGTTCGACGACGTGACATAGGGATAAGTTCCGTGGTCAATGTCCAGCATCGTGCCCTGGGCACCCTCGAAAAGCACGGACTTGCCGGCATCGAGAGCCCCGTTGATCAGCGCCGCGGTATCCCTGATGTAGCCGCGAATTCTTTCTCCCAGCGCCAGCGTCTCTTCGATTGCCCCGGAGAGATCCAGAGAGACGCCGTAGGTTCCGCGGGCGATGGCGAGCTTTTCTTCGAGTACGCGCCTGGCTTTTTCGCGGAAGCTGTCCGGTTCGAGCAAGTCGCCGACGCGCAGCCCGCGCCGCGCCATCTTGTCTTCGTAAGCCGGTCCGATTCCGCGCGAAGTCGTTCCGATCTTATTGGCGCCGCGCGCCGCCTCGGCGGCCTTGTCCAGCTCGCGATGGTAGGGAAAAATCAGGTGCGCGCGGTTGCTGATGTGGAGCCGCCCGCCGACGTCGATTCCTGCCTTGCCGAGTGCATCGATCTCGCCGACGAGCGCCGCGGGATCCACAACGACCCCGGTGCCGATCACCGCCTGGCGTCCCGGCCGCAGAATCCCGCAGGGAATCAGCTGCAGCACGAAGCGCCGGCCGTCGAAAATGACGGTGTGCCCGGCGTTGTGGCCGCCGCTGCAGCGGGCGATATAGTCGAAAGAGCTGGCCAGGTAGTCTACGACCTTGCCCTTTCCTTCGTCGCCCCACTGCGCACCTACGACAACGACCGACTTCATTTCTCGCTCTCTTCCACCGGTGTTTTCGCCCGCACCTTCCCGCGTCTTCGGAAAAGGGCAATTCCACGGAAGGAAGCGGGAGAACCGGCGGACAAATCATCCTACGCGGGGCACTGCTAGAAGGCAAGGCGTGCAAACCAGGGGTGGCGCGACTCAGTGTGCGCGCAGCAGAATTAAAACCAATATGACCAGCACGATTGCTCCGACGACCCAGCGTCCCGCGGGCTTCTTCCAGAGTTCGGTCAGCGCGTTCGCCATGTTTGCCCCCTCCCGCATGCTGAACCGGCCTGAACGGCATGTCAACGCCGCAGCTCGCCCGGCTCAGTCGTCGTTCCGTTCCGGATGCAGGCCGAGGCGGTCGTTCTTTTCGCCCGCCCGCAGGGTGCGAAGGCAAAGCTGGGAGAACTCCTTGCCGCACTGATAGACCTGGAAAGCAGGAAGAATCTCCTGCGGGACCTCATAGGTTCCTTCCTCAGCGTCGCCGACATCCCCCGCGTCGGCGAGCACGATGGCGTTGCCGGCCCCTGCCCGCACGCGGAACTGCTTCGAGGCGGGCTCGTAATTCTCAAACGCAAAGCAGCGGCGGATACACGCGTGGTCCACCACGTGATCCACGAAATAGAGGCGCGATTCCGGCCGGGGCAGAATCGTCTCCAGCAGGCGGGCGTTGCGCGGAAGCCCGTCGAGCAGGCGTTCCACCTGTTGCTCCATTTGGTTCAGCGGCGTTGTTTCGCGGTAATTCAGAAAGAAGAAGACTACGGCGATGATTGTGAAGCCGGCCGCATGCCATGGTCTGGGTTTGACGGCCGCAAGAATACTGCACCCCAGGACAGCGGATATAAGAGTGAGGCGCGCGATGATCCATCCAAACGGGTTGGAGAAGATTGGTAAGAACAACGTGTCCGGCAAAAAGAAAACCGCCATTTCGAGGATGAAATAGAGCTGCAGAGGTGTTCCCAGCTTCTCGAGGTAACGCGGTTCCTTCCGCCGCTTCACGAAATCCAGCAGGACGCAGGTGGTGCCGAACGCCAGCGCCGCCGCAGCCACATAGACGTGGCGGCTTGTCGAAAGAGCCAGCTGATCCGCGCCCTGATAAAGGTACTTTGGCCAATCAACCTCGTCCGGCCTAAAGTGGTTCCACAGATAAGACCGAAGCCATGCCAGCATGGCAGCAGGTGCGGCGAGGAGAAAAATCTGAAGCCGAACCGCGATCCTCCCGGCGATCGCTATGTAGGCGAGCGCGCCCAGAAACCATACAAGTCCCATCGGGTGGGCGAGGAGGATCAGAGGAGCAAGGGCCAGCGCCAGGTACCTCTTTCCGTCCTTCCCCCAAAGAAAAATGGCCAGCCCCCAGAACGCCAGCCCTACCGACAGATAGTAATTGAAGAACCCAGCGTGAAACGTCCACCCATACGCCACCATCGCCAGACAGG
>DASPOW010000286.1:0-2942 GCA_035625855.1 Candidatus Methylomirabilota bacterium
GAAGTCGGTCACTGGCTGCGCACCGACGCACAAAAAAGAACCGTGGACGTTCTTCTTGATTTCAAGTAGCCGCCGACGCTTCGCGAAACTCCGGGGCAGGTTCTTGCGCTATACTCCCTCGCATGAATGCTGTCGTACGGCTTCGCCCGGAAGCCCCGGCGCGGCGGACGCCTGAGCAGAAAGAGGAGTTGCTGCTTGCGGAGCTTTCCAGGGCGCCGTCGCTACTCATCGCCTTGTCTGGCGGCGCAGACTCGGCCTATCTTGCCTGGGCGGCGCACCGTTCCCTCGGCGGCCGCGCTTTGGCGCTCACGGCCCTCTCTCCGAGCTTTTCTGCTTACGACCGCGAGCGTGTTTCAGACTTTCTGAGGGCCCTGCCGATTCGCCACGAATTCGTGGAGACCCGCGAACTGGAGAATCCCGCCTACCGTGCCAACAATCCCGATCGCTGCTACCTCTGCAAGGACGAGCTTTTTTCCGTCATGGATGCTTTCGCCGCCCGGCGCGGCTTTGCCGCCCTCGCCTACGGAGTGAATGCCGACGACACGCTCGACTTCCGTCCAGGCCACCGCGCCGCTGCCGAGCACCGCGTCCTCGCGCCGCTTCTCGATGCCGGCCTGGCCAAGTCTGAGATTCGCTTGCTCTCCCGGCGCGCTGGCTTGCCCACCTGGGACCGGCCGGCCTCGGCGTGCCTCGCTTCCCGTCTGCCCTACGGCACTGCGGTCACGCTTGAACGCCTTTCTCTCGTCGAACGCGGGGAAGCCGAACTGCGCGCCCTGGGCTTCGCGCAGTTCCGCGTGCGGCTTCACGATTCGCTCGCTCGCGTCGAAGTCGCCTGCGAGGAGCTCCCCCGAGCTTTGGCCCCGGAAATGGCCGCCGAAATCGCGTGCCGCCTGAAAGCGGTCGGGTTTACGTTCGTGACGCTCGATCTCGAGGGATACCGGCAAGGATCCCTCAATGAATCGCTCTCCCAAGGGGCGAAGGGCTCGTTGCCTGCGGAGTGAGCCGTCTCCGATTGGATCTCTCTCTCGTTCGGCAGCGCGTAGAATGAATAGATATGTCTCGCGCCGCGCTCGCCTGCATCCTCGCTGCCGCTTTCTTGACGGCCGGCCTGGCTAGTTCGTCCGCTCCGCTCCAGGACCGGGGCCCGGCCGGGGGATCGCCGGGCGCCGACCGGCCTGCGGGGAAGCAGTCCAACCCAGACGAGGAACTGCACCGCGCCATTGACGAGTCCCGCGGGGATAGCGCCGCTCTGGTCCGCAACCTTGAAGCCTTTCTGAAGAAATACCCTGATTCCCGCCGCAAGCCCGACGTCTATCGAGCGCTCGTCGAAGCCAGCCTACAGCTTCGTGACGACCCCGCGGCCGCCGGATACGCGGAGCGCTTCATCGCGCTCACACCCAACGACGTGTCCATGACGCTCCTTGCGGTTCAGCTGCTCGTGCGCACCGCCGACGCCGAGGGCCTGAAGCGCGCCACATCGTACGCCACGCGAGTCCTCGACTACCTCGCCGCCCGAACCTCGTCGGACAAATCTCCTCGAGTCTCTGTGCAGCAGTGGGAGAACGAACGCAAGCAAGTCCAAGCCACGGTGTTCGCCCTTCGCGGGCAGGTTTACCGCAAACGGAACGACCTCAAGGCCGCCACCGCCGACTTTCAGGCCAGCTACAACCTCGCGCCCGCCACCAGTTCCGCGGAACAACTCGGCGAAATTGCGGAGTTGCAGAAGGACGCGAACGCCGCCGTCGCGCTCTATGCCCGGGCATTCCTCCTGGCTGATTCCGACTCGGATTCGGCGGTGCGCCAGAGGATCCGCCGTAAGCTTGGCAACGCCTGGCGTCTTGCGCACACCTCGGAAGACGGCCTCGGCGAATTCCTGCTGCGCACCTACGACGAGATGGCCAAGGCCGCCAGGCCCGCGAATTCGCGCCCAAATCCTGGAGCAACCGACCCGTACGCCCTGGTCCTTCGCCGGACCTCCGGCGGCGATCCGATTGCTCTCTCTGCGGCGCGGGGCAAGGTCGTGATCCTGGATTTCTGGGCCACCTGGTGCGGTCCCTGCCGCATCATCGAGCCCTATTTCGAGCGGGTCGCAGCGGAATTCCGGTCCGACCCGCGGGCGCTGTTTCTCTACGTGAACTGCGACGAGGACGAATCGCTCGTCCAGCCCTATCTCGATCAGGAAAAGGTCCAGGCAGCCACGGTCTTTTCCGACGGCCTGGGCCGCCTCTTCGCGGTGGACGCGTACCCCACGGTGATTCTCCTGGATCGCTCCGGGAAAATCTCCTACCGCGTCACCGGTTATGGAGATGACGACTTCGAAAAACACCTGGCCGAAGCTGTGCGCGCCGCCCTCGGACCGCCGGACTCGGCGAACTAGCTAGACCTCGGCGGATCTCATTTCCGCCTGTGCGCCTGCGCTACCGCTGACAGATCTTCCGCAACTTCGCGAGCCGCGAGAATCGTGTTCACGTGAATGCGCACCGTGTCTTCCACGCGCCGCGCGTACCCGCCGGCCAGCGCGGTGGCCACAGCAACTCCCCTCTGCCGCGCCTCCCGAAAAACCAGCTTGTCGCGCTCCTTGAGTCCTTCCATCGTCAATGCGAGCCCTCCTAGTTGGTCCTCCCGGTAGGGATCCGCGCCGCCGATGTAGAAAAGCAGTTGCGGCTGAAAGGACTCGAGCGACCGCTTTACCGCCGGCTCCAGCGCACCAAAGTACTCATCGTCGCCAACGCCATCCGGCATGTCCAGGTCCAGGCTCGAGCGCGGTTTGAAAGCCGGGTAATTGTTGAGCTGGTGGATAGAGAGCGTGAAGACATTCGGCTCGTCGCGAAAAATCGCGGCGGTTCCGTTTCCGTGATGCACATCCGTGTCAATCACCATCGCCTTTCGCACGCTTCCGTCCGTCAGCATTCGCCGGACAGCCACTGCCACATCGTGAACCG
>DASPOW010000287.1:0-2739 GCA_035625855.1 Candidatus Methylomirabilota bacterium
GCACTCCGAAAGAACAGGCCCTCTTTCGCGTCCTTTTCCCTCCGAGGACGCTTGCGATATGATTCCCTTCTGACGCCTGCTCGCTGCGGCACCCTTCTCTGCCGCACACGGCAAGCGCCGGCCGTCCCGTCTCGGCGGCCGGGCACGAAACAATGAGTGCCTCCACGAACCCGCCCGCCCCGGACAACGAAGCCAGGATCGATGAGCGTTTTCGCCTGTTCGTGGAAAGCGTCCGCGACTACGCCATCTTCCAGCTCGACCCGCAAGGAAACGTCACCACCTGGAATGTCCCTGCGGAGAAAATGAAGGGCTACCGCACCGGCGAAATCGTCGGCAAGCACTTTTCCTGCTTCTACACGCCCGAGGATCTCGCGAGCGGCAAGCCTCAAATGGAATTGAAAACCGCCTCGGAGGCCGGCCGCTGCGAGGATGAAGGATGGCGCCTCCGCAAGGACGGCTCGCGTTTCTGGGCAGACGTTGTCATTACCGCCATTCGCGACGCCAGCGGCAAGTTGCTCGGCTTCGTGAAAATTACGCGCGACGCAACCCGCCGCAGAGATGCCGAAATGGCTCTGCGCCAAAGTGAAGCGCACGCCCGAACCCTCTTCGAATTCTCGCCCGACGCCATTCTGGTTTGCGACGCCCAGGGGCGGATCACCGAAGCCAACGCCCGCGTCGAGACCCTCTTCGGCTACACTCGCCAGGAACTGGCCGGCCAGCCGGTCGAACTTCTGGTTCCGGAACGCCTTCGCGAAGCACACCCGAAACATCGCGCCGCTTTTGCCGCCCAACCGCACATGCGCCCGATGGGCATGGGCCTGGAACTCTACGCCCGGCGCAAGGACGGCAGTGAATTCCCCGTGGACATCCTTCTCGGCCCGGTCGAAAACCAGGACAATCGCGTCGTCTTCGTCGTCGTCCGCGACCTTTCCGAACGGAAGCGATCCGAGGAGGCCCTCCGGCGCAGCCTGGAAGAAAAGCGCTACCTCGAGGAAGAACTGGTCACCACCAGCCAGTTCGAGGAAATCGTCGGCAACGCCCCCGGTTTGAAGCGCGTCTTGAAGCAGGTCGAGACCGTCGCGCCAACCGACGCCACGGTCCTCATCCTGGGAGAGACCGGCACGGGCAAGGAGTTGATTGCCCGCGCCATCCACCGGATCAGCCCCCGGGCCGAGTATCCTTTCGTCAAACTCAACTGCTCGGCCATTCCTTCAGGCCTTCTCGAAAGCGAGCTCTTCGGCCACGAAAAGGGCGCCTTCACCGGCGCCATCTCGCAGAAGATTGGAAGGCTGGAGCTGGCACATCAGGGCACGCTGTTTCTCGACGAAATTGGCGACCTTCCACTGGAACTCCAGCCCAAAATCCTGCGCGCCCTGCAGGAAAAGGAGTTTGAGCGCGTTGGCAGCGCGCGCACCATTCCCGTCAACGTGCGCCTCATCGCCGCCACGAACCGCGACCTTGCCAAGATGGTCGAAAGCCGCGAGTTCCGCCCGGACCTCTACTACCGCCTCAAGGTCTTCCCCGTGGAGATTCCTCCCCTGCGCGAAAGGCTCGACGACATTCCGCTCCTCGTGAAGTATTTTGTCGACGTGCATGCCCGCCGCATGAATCGCCACATTGAGACGATTCCTCCGGAGACGATGCACGCCCTGACGCGCTGGCGCTGGCCCGGCAATATCCGCGAACTCGAAAACCTGATCGAACGAGCCGTCATCCTGAGCACCGGGCCGGTTCTGCGAGTTCCTCTGGCGGAGCTGCAAGACAGCGGCGCGCCGCCAGCCGGCGAGCAGAGCGCGACGCTGCACGACGCGGAGCGCGACCACATCCTGCGCACCCTGAGGGAAACTAGAGGTGTCATCGGCGGACCCGGTGGCGCGGCCCGCCGCCTCGGCGTGAAACGAACCACCTTGAACTCCAAGTTGAAAAAACTCGGCATCAAGCGGTCTGACTACATGTAGTCTCGGCGACGACATGCCGTCTCGTCAAACCGGCCCCGGCCGATTCGAAACACACTTCCCTTCCAGATCCTAAGTTCCATCCACTCCGTAATTTAGCCGAAGATTTGTGACCCACCTCACGTTTGGCTGTGAGCGTGCCCACTCTGTGATGTAGCGCACGTGGGAGGGTCTTACGTTTCGAGCGACGGTTATGGAAGAAGCGCGGCGGTTTGTCATGCGGCTGGAAGGAAGGATGGTCGGTGCCTGGATCCCGGAATGCCGGCAGGCCTGGCTTGCCCTGAAGCCTTCCCTTTCCTCGAAGAAGCTCGCTTTGGACTTGCGCGGTGTCACTTTCATTGACGAGGCCGGCCTACTTCTGATGCGGGAAATCTATGACGCAACCCGCGCCGACTTGATCACCCATTCTCCTCTTACAAAACACTTCGCCCAGCAAATTACCGCATCAAGCAGCGACAATTCGAAAGGAGCCCTGGAATGAAAGGACCTTATGGATTCGATACGAGCGACAGTTGCCAGAACTGCGGCCTCCGGTCGGCCGGCTTCTTCTGCCAGCTCAATCCGGCAACACTGAAGGACTTCAACGCCGCCCGGACAACGGCCACCTATCCCGGCGGCGCTCTTCTCTTCCTCGAAAAGCAGGACCCGCGCGGCGTATTCGTGCTCTGCGCGGGAGAGGTGAAGCTCTCGATCAGCTCGAGCGCCGGAAAAACCCTGATTCTGCGCATTGCCAGGCCGGGCGAGATCCTCGGCCTGATGGCCGCCCTCACCAATACCTCGTACG
>DASPOW010000288.1:0-2488 GCA_035625855.1 Candidatus Methylomirabilota bacterium
CGGGATACTCCAGGTCCCAATACTGTTTCTCATTCACGGTGCCGTCGGCGAATGTCAGCAGGGTCCCGGGCCGGAGCTTCTCCGTGCCTTTGTCCATCGTCAGCGGCGCGGGAACCGCGGAAAACAGCGTGAATTGCAGAACCGCCGCCGGGTTTACCTCCACCGGCTCGCGCTGCGCCGCACGAATCGCGCCGAGACGCGACGCGAACAACAGCCGGTCGCCCTCTCGGCGCCAGTACAGGCTTTTTATCCCCATGCGATCAATCGCCAGCAGCAGCAGCCGTGCGTCCGCGTCCCACACGACACATGCAAAGGCACCGTGCAGATGCTCCACGAACGCGGCGCCGTGCTCCACGTAAAGCCGGGCGATGCGTTCCGCCGTGGACCGAGTTTCCACGGCTGTGGGCTCCCCCGAATCCAGAAGATCCGCGTCCGCGGCCACCGACACGTGGCCCACAGTCGCCAGTTGCTGGAATTCCCAGCGCTGCGCGACGGCCAGACCCGCCGACGGTCCGCCCTGCTTTGCGCGGCCCATCTCGCCGGCCAGCGCCAGCGCGTCCAGCATCGGCGCCAACTCTCTGGCGCTGACCTCGGTGCCGGGTTCGCAGATGCCGCAGATGCCGCTCATTTCCTTTTGCCTACGCGCGAAATGTCTGTTGCCACTTCCGGAACATCAGCGTGGCCCACAGCAGCGCTGAACGGTCGTAGTACCCTTTCTGGTGCTGCTCCCAGATTTTTTTCAGAAATCGGGGCTCCAGGATGCCGTCGGTCGTCTTCACGATAATCTCGTGCGCCATTTCCTTGAGCTCGCCCTTGAACCACTGGTCCAGCGGAATGGCAAACCCCTGCTTCGAGCGATACAGGATCTCCCGGGGGAGCTTCGGTTCCAGCGCTTTCTTCAGGATGTACTTCCCGGCTCCCTTATGGAGCTTGAGCCCGCTGGGAATTGCCGCCGCCAGCTCCATGAACTTGTGATCCAGCATCGGCGCCCGCACTTCCAGCGACACGGCCATGCTCGCGCGGTCCACCTTGGTCATGATGTCGTCGGTTAGGTACGTCTTGATGTCCACATACTGGATTTTCGAAAGCAAATCGTCGGTGTCCGCGCGGTCGTAGTAGTGCTGGAGTACGTTCAGGGAGTCGTAGCCACCCAGGCGCCGCCTGAAGTCGCTCGAAAAAAGCCGTGCCTTGTCGTCCGGCCGGAAGCAGGAAATGGAATTGAAATAGCCCTCCAGCGGTGAGCGAGACAGACTCTGAAACGTCGCTTTGGCTCGAAACACCCGGGGGGCCCAGGCCAGCGCCGGGTACCAACGGCCCAGCGGACCGAAAACGTTGCGTCGCAGCGTCGCCGGCACGCGGCGGCGCAAGCGGTTTTCGTAATAGTCGAGCTTGTAGCGCCGGTAGCCGGCAAAGTTCTCGTCGCCTCCGTCGCCGCCGAGGGCGACCGTGACGCGCTCGCGCGCAATCTTCGAAACGTAGTAAGTGGGAATGGCCGATGAGTCCGCGAAGGGCTCGTCATAGTGCCACGCCAGCTTGTCCACAATTTCCAGGGCGTTCGGCTCAACCGTTCGTTCGTAGTGGTCGGTCGAAAACAGGTCCGAAACCTGGCGCGCGTACGGCGCTTCGTTGTATTTCTCCTCGCGGAAGCCGATGGAGCACGTGGTCACCGCGCGCTTCATCAGGCGGCTCATCATGGCCACCACCGAGGAGGAGTCGATTCCCCCGCTCAGGAAAGCGCCGAGGGGCACGTCGCTCATCAAGCGCACGCGTGTCGCTTCGCACAAGGCGTGCCGCAGCCTCTCGCCCCATTCCTCCTCGCTGCGCTCCTCGACCCTGGCGAACGACAGATCCCAGTAGGGCGTCTCCCGCACCCCCGTCGAGGAAGCCACCAGATAGTGCCCGGGCATGACCTTGCGCACCGCGCGGTAAATAGTCTTCGGAGCCGGGATGTAGCCGAACGAGAAATAGTCCGAAAGTGCCGCCTCATCGATGTCCCGGTTCAGGGAGTCTCCGGCCAGCAGCGCCTTGAGCTCCGAACCGAACAGAATGCGCTTCCCGTCCGCCGCGTAGAACAGCGGCTTCTTGCCGATACGGTCGCGCGCCAGCAACAGCTTCCGCCGGCGCGAGTCCCACAGCGCGATCGAGAACATGCCCCGCAGCCTGGCGAAGCATGCCTCGCCGTACTCCTCGTAGAGATGAACGATGGCTTCCGTATCCGACTTGGTCACGAACTTGTGCCCGCGCCCAAGGAGGTCGGCGCGCAGCTCGGCATAGTTGTAGATTTCGCCGTTCAGCAGCACCCAAACGGTGCCGTCTTCGTTGGTCATCGGCTGGTGGCCGCCGGCCAGGTCAATGATGCTCAGACGCCGGTGACCGAGGCCGATACCCGGGCCGGTGAACACGCCTCCGTCGTCCGGCCCGCGATGCACCATGGTCTGGTTCATCCGGTGTACGGCCTCGCCGGGCAGGTCGGTCATTCGCTCGTACT
>DASPOW010000289.1:0-7253 GCA_035625855.1 Candidatus Methylomirabilota bacterium
GGCGCTGGTGCCCATTGCGCAGACGGAGATCGAGGCAGAGAAGGTCTCGCTGTGGAGCGGCACGAACGGCTCCGGACGCCCGTTGCGCGGATTGTGGATGAGGAACACCAGCCCGCTGACGTTCGACGGGGGAAGCTTCAGCGTGCTCGAAGGCGAAGTGTTTGCCGGAGAGGGCTTGCTGGACCCGGTCAAGCCGGGCGAGCGGCGCCTGCTTTCTTATGCCGCGGACCTGGGAATGCTTGTGCAGGCCGTGCAGAACGGCCAGCCGCAGAAGGTGACGCGCGTGAAGATCGCCAAGGGAGTGCTGACGCAGGTGAGCGAAGTGCACGAGCGCACCATGTACACGATCCGCAACCAGGACGCGGCGCCGCGGACGGTCGTGATCGAGCATCCCGCGCGGCCGGATTGGAAACTCGCGGCCAGCGTGCAGAAACCCGACGAGCAGGCGCCCGGCCTCTACCGCTTCCGCGTGGATGCACCCGCGCACGCCGCGACCACGCTGTCCATCCTGGAAGTGCGCACCGCAAGCGCGACGTTCCAAATCTCGGACCTCGACGCGGGCAAGGTCGCTCTCTTCGTCAAACAGCAAACCATCACGCCGGAAATCGAGCAGGAATTGAGAAAGGTCCTGGCGCAAAAGGCGGTCGTGGCGAAGCTCGAGGAAGAGATGGAACTGAGGCAGAAGGACATCGATCGCATCGTGGCGGACCAGCAAAGGCTGCGGGAAAACCTCAAAGCGCTGAAAGGCAGCGTGGAGGAAAAACAGCTTGTGCTGCGCTACACGCGCCAGCTGGACGAACAGGAGACGCAACTCGATATCCTGCGAAAGAAGATCCAGGAAACCGAAGAGCGGCGGGACAAAGCCAACGAAGAACTCGAGAACATGGTTGATGCGCTGCAACTCGAAGCGACGCTGTAGAGATGTCTCTGCGGCTACTCGCAGCTCATGGAGGAAAAGTCCGGGGACTTGAACGCTTCGATCCCGGCGGCAGTGAGCTGCGCCAGCTCATCGAAGAGGGAGGAATCCACCACGGAGAAGTTGAAGCAGGCTTTGCCCTGCATGCGCTTTCTCAGCGCCGGGGAGATTGTCTTCTTGAGCGGCGAGTTGCCGTACACCGGCATCAGGTAGTAGCTGACGTAGTTCTTGCCGGCGCGAACGCCGGCGAAGTAGAGCGGCTTCCCCCGATAGACGACGTCCCGCATGTTCACGGCATAGTAGGACGGCTTGTCCGCAGTGACGCGCAGGGACGGCTCATGCCGCTGCAGGATTCTCCTGAGGGCCGCGAAGACTTTCGCGTGATTGCCGGATGTTGCGGAGTTCTTCGGCGTCTTTGCGGGCACGGGACCTCCGCCTATCTGCGAAGGAGTGAAGCGTACCCCGTTCCGGGCCACATGCCAAGCGTCAGCCGCCGCAGTTCGCGGCCCGGACGACCTTAGTGCGGGCGCTCTTTTTCTCCCGAGCCGCCCTTGTGCGATGAGGAAGAGCCCTGGCTCTTGCCTCCGGAGTCCTGGCTCTTGCCTCCGGAGCCCTGGCTCTTGCCTCCGGAGCCGCGTCCGGCGGACGAGCCCGCGCCCGTGTTGCCGCCGCGCCCTGTGGAGGAGCCCGCTCCCGCGCCGCCGCTGCCCTTGCCGCCGGCAGTACCGCTCTTACCGCCGCCGGTGCCGCGTCCGGTAGACGCGCCGGAGCCTGTGCCGGTGTTGCTGCCACCCCGGCCGGTGCTCGCGCCGCCGCGCGATCCGGGCGGGCGGTCAGAGTCGTTGCGCCCGCGGGAGCCACCGGAGCCCGTCACGCCACGGCCGGTGAATTCTCCGGGGCGCGTAGTGGCCGCGATCCCGGGCCGGCCATGGTTTTCAGAGGCGCGCAGAGCGCGATTCGTGCTGGCAGTGCGTTCGTGCTGCACCTGAACGGAGGTTGGCGCGACGTGCCTGTCGCGCTCGGCGATGCGTTCCTCGGCCGTGGCGCGGGCCGTGAGCCCGCCCGGGCCGCCGTTGAACGCCACGCGGTTCGTGTTGTTGACAATCACGGTTCGATCCACATAGGTGGTGCGAATGACCGTGGTGTTTACGCGCAGCACAGCGGTGTTATACAGGAAGACGCCGCGTTCCCAGCGGCCGCCGACGAAGCCGACTCCAGTGTAGCCAAATCCGTAGTTAACGCCGCCGTAGAAGCCCACGTGCGGGCCCCAGTAGCCGGCGCGCCAGAGGAAGACTCCGCCGGACCAGCCCCAATAGCCGGGAGTCCAGAGCAAACCCACGGGCGCAAGGACCCAGGTGCCCGGAACCCAGTAGTAGCCGTCAGGACCATACGCCCAATAACCGGGAGTCCAGACATAGCCGGCAGCGGGGCAAATGGGCTGCTCGTACACGGGAATCGGAGGCGGACCGATTCTGACGGTAACGCCGACGGCGACCTGCGCCGCCGAAGGGGCGGGTGATGCGAGCAGCGCGAGTGCCAAGAGAGAAAAACACAGTACATGAAGCTTGCGCATGAAGCGTCCTCCCAAGCCGGTGCAGCCGATGGCTAAAGATTACCTTCATTACGAAACCCGATCCGCCCCGTGAAGTTGCATGTGATGTGCTGGTTAAGCGGCCAGAAGGGCCTGCCCGAAGTGACAGGTTTTTCAGGAGGGCACAGGCAACTTGCGCGCAACGGCGGGCTGCGCGACGGGTCGTAGAATTGAGTGCAAGGGCAGGAGTCGCAGTGGCGTCTGGAATCCATAGGAGCGCACCGCGTTTCGCCGTGCTTGCGCTTGGCGGACTCGCCGCCATCGGCATTGCGATGGCGGGCGTTTCCCAGGCAGCGGCCAAGGAGTACAAGGGAAACTCCGCGCTGATCGGCGTGGTGATCGGCCCGGACGACAAACCGGTCCCGCACGCGGTGATTTCTTATCAATCGTCTTCCGGGGCATTTGGCGCACACGTGACCCACACCGATTCGACGGGGCATTTTGCGATCGGGAAACTCCCGGCGGACAGCTATGACCTGCGAGCTTCAGCAAAGGGCCTGTTCTCGGACTGGGAAAAGAACGTATCGCTGCGCAAGGGCGAAACGAAGTCCGTGACGCTGCGCTTGATTTACTCCCGCGAGCCGCTGAAGCCGCAGCCGAACAAAAGCAAGCCGACCAACCAGTCCGGGCCCAAGCAATAGCGCCCTCCGGACAGTTGAATTTCAGCCACCGAGCAGTTTAGCCAGCGCGGTCAGGTCGTCCGCGGACGCATCGGTGACGGCGCAGAAGTCCATTCCGCTGCTTCGCCAATAAAGCCACTGATACCCGCGGATCAAGCCGGCTTTGGATTCCCCACCGGAATCCTCCGAAGCCCAGACGAACACGTTGATGTAGTGCTTCCGGCGCCCATAAACGAGCGCCGCGACCGCGTTCCCTCTGAGAACATCCAGGCGGCCGCCGACGAGCGGAAACCCCTCGGCGGCGAAGTCGCGAACCGGCGGAGCAAAATCCAGCTTCCCGTCGAACCAGGGCTTCACGGTGTGCTGGTCGGTGGAAGCCACATCGGTCAGATGCCCCGGCTGAAGCGAACGAAGATGGGCGTCCACCGCCGCCGCAGCGAGCACATCCTCGCCGGCGGAACGTCCGGGCCGCCACGCCATCCAGACCGACAGCAGGACAACTGCAGCCGCGGCTGCGGTCGCCAGCCACAACCAGGCGCGCCGCGAAGAAGCGCGAGCCTCCGTGCGCGGCAAGCCCAATTCCGCGTTGATCCTCTGCAGCAGAGAAGCCGGGGCGCGCTCGCGGAGCTTGGCGCGCGAAATGAACGAGCGCAAGGCTTCCTGCGCATCAAGGGCCGCAGTGCAATCGCGGCAGGACGCCAGGTGCCGCTCGAATTCAGCCGCGCGGGCGGCGTCGAGCTCGCCGTCGATGTAGCCATGCAAGACCGTGCGCGACAGTTCACAAGCCACTGGCGGCCTCCTGGCGAATGTCCCCGGCGAGCGCGTGGCGCAAGCGCTGGCGCGCGCGAGCCAGGGCGGACATCACCGTGCCCATGGGAATGGAAGTGATTTCCGCGATTTCCTTGTAGGAGCAGCCCTCCAGTTCACGCAATACAATGACCTCGCGAAAACGGGGCGGCAGGTCGTCGAGGGCGCGGGCCACGCGCTCGCGCGCCTCTGCGGCCAAAGCCAAAGCCTCGGGGTTCGGCGAGGACGCGAAGTGAAGCTCCTCGTCGAACTCGATGGCGAGTTCGGCGGGGCGGTTCTTCTCGAGCCAGGTATAGCAAGTGTTACGCACGATTCTCAGCAGCCAGACGCGGGCGTCGCCGCCCGCAAAACCCTCGAAGAAGCGGAACGCGCGCAAGACCGCCTCCTGGGCGACGTCTTCGGCGTCCGCGCGGTCCCGCAGGAGCCACCGGGCAAGGTTGAAAGCCGCGTCGAGATTGGGCAGCACCAGCTGCTCGAATCGCGCGCGGTCCTGTGCATCCAGCACGTCCGCACCTTTCCCCCGACCGGCACGGTTCAAACCAACCAGACCGGCGGGGCAGCCATTTTATTCCCGTTTGTCGGGCTTGCCCACCCCGGAGGCAGGCGGAAAAACCCGTGCCGGCCAAAAAAACCGGGAATAAAAGAACCGGCCAGGGGGTCTGAAGGGGTGCAAACACGTCGCGGAGCGGCGCGGCGCCCGAGCGCGTTCCATTGTCCGTGCCGCTCCGAAATTCGGCCCGACGAACGCAACACGGGAGGAGCAAGGAATGAAAAACAGCGAAAACGAGCAGCACACAATCCCGGGGATACGGAAGGACGACGTTATCGTGCGCGACCCGAACGACGATGGCGTGGACCGGAGGGGATTCCTCAAATGCATGGCTTGGGCGGGAACAGGAGCGCTCTGCGTGATGCGCGGAGGGGTGCTCACGTCCTACGGCCTGAGCCGGCTCTCGGAGATCGGGCCGGACAAAGCTGCCGGAGAGCTGCATTTCGTGCAGATCAGCGACAGCCACATGGGTTTCAACAAGCCGGCCAACACCGACGTTGCGGGAACATTTCAGGCCGCCGTCCACAAGATCAACGCCCTGCCCGTCGAGCCGGAGTTCCTGCTGCATACCGGGGACGTGTCGCACCTGTCCAAGCCGGAGGAGTTCGACGCCGTGGACCAAATCCTGAAATCGGCAAAGCCCAAGGACGTTTTCTACGTGCCGGGCGAGCACGACGTTCTGGACGACGGCGGCAAATCGTTCCTGGCGCGCTACGCCAAGGGCGCAAAGGGCAACGGGTGGTACAGCTTCGACAAGAAAGGCGTCCACTTCGTCGGCCTGGTGAACGTGATGGATCTGAAGCCCGGAGGATTGGGCTCCCTGGGGCATGAACAGCTTGAATGGCTGGAGGCAGACGTGAAACACCTTAAGAGCAGCACACCCATCGTCGTCTTCGCGCACGTTCCGCTGTGGGCGGTGTATCCCCAATGGGGTTGGGGAACGGAGGACAGCGCGCAGGCCCTGTCCTATCTGAAGAAGTTCGGTTCGGTGACCGTGTTGAACGGGCACATTCACCAAACGATGCAGAAAGTCGAAGGCAAGGTGACGTTCCACACCGCGGCTTCCACGGCGTTCCCGCAGCCACAGCCCGGAAAGGCCGAAGGCCCCGGCCCGCTGAAGGTCCCCGCGGAGCAGTTGCGCACTTTACTCGGCATTACGGACGTGAACTACGTGCGAGGCAAGCAAACTCTGGCTGTGGTTGATTCCTCGCTCGCATAAGAACGTCCGCGAACGAAAAGCGCGACGGACCCTCAAGAAGAAACGGAGAAACGCATGAAAGACCGCATTCGCAAGATAACCCTGATTTTCTTTGCGGCAATCGCCGTCGCTGCCGGGAGACCCGGAGTCTCGTTGTTCGCTGCGGCGGCTCAGGAGAAACCGCCGGCAAGCGCGGAGGTAAGAATCGACAACTTCAGTTTTGGTCCCGCGAACGTGACGGTTGCGGCGGGAGCAACCGTGACCTGGGTCAACCACGACGACATTCCGCACACCGTGGTGAGCAACGACAAGCTGTTCAAGTCCAAGGTGCTGGACACGGACGAGAAGTTCTCCTACACCTTCACGAAAGCGGGGACCTACCCGTATTTCTGTTCCATTCACCCCAAGATGACCGGCGTCGTCACGGTGAAATAGGCGTTCGTGAATCCGTTCGACCTCAAGCCAGCTCTGCTGGCGAGGCCGGGCAGACGGCCAGCTAACTATAACAATATAAACAAGTTGTTCCGAGATATGGTCTTAGTACCCGCGTACCGCGAATGTGGCTCCGCCGGCCCATTGAGGCGTTCGTTGGCACGTCCGATCCTGTAGGCTGACGGGTTGGGGGCCGCGCGGGGACAGCGGCCCCGCAAGGGGTCGTGTGCGAGCTACCCAACCCGCCAGAAATCCGCCCGCCGCCACTACTCCTGCGATGATTCCTCAGGCTCGAATTGAGCGCCGATTCGCGGCAAACTGATTGCTCCAAGAAGTCGCGGCGTATTCGCGAGGACAAGCAACCTTGCAAGGAAAAAGAGGATCGCAGGACGGCGTCACACCGCCGGGCGGCTTGCGCGCCGGAATCGTGCGACAGATGACGCCCGTGTATGGCAGCTCCGGGCCGCGGCGGCTCGCGGGTTTCGTGCTGGCGTGCGCGATGGCTGTCCCCACAAGCTGCCGCGGGGATGTGCCTCCAGAGCCGCGCCTTGCGGCGGAGACGGCAAGCGCATTCGCGCGGTACCTGGAGCAAGCCGAAGCGCGCAACGCCGGAGAACTTCGCGCCGGCACACCGGTATTCTGGATCGACGGTCTCCCCGAGAAAGACCGCGCCGCGGCATACGCGGCGCTGAAACGCGGGGAAGTAAAGCTGCGGCAGCTTGAGGTTCGCGACGCAGCGGGCAAGAAGCTCGAATGCCCGCACGGAATGATTCACCACTGGGCCGGCGTCATCTTCATTCCGGACGCAAACCTCGAGGATGCGCTGGGCCTTCTCGAGGACTACAACCAGCACGCAAAGTATTATTCACCGGATGTGGAGCGCTCGCAGATCGAGACGCATGACGGCGATCATTTCCGCGTGATGATGCGCTTCCGCCGGCACAAAGTGGTTACCGTGGTCTTGAACACGGAGCAGGACATCAACTACTTCCGCGACTCGCCCACGCGCGCCCACAGCCGCAGTTCGGCGGTCCGCATCGTGCAGGTGGAAAATGCCGGCCGGAAGGACGAGCGCGAAAGGCCGGAAGGCGACGACGACGGGTTTCTGTGGCGCATGGAGACCTGGTGGCGGATGGATG
>DASPOW010000290.1:0-3624 GCA_035625855.1 Candidatus Methylomirabilota bacterium
CGCCAGCGCCTCCGCCTCCGAAGCGCCCCGCGAAAGCGCTTCCTGGCAGGCCCCTTCCAGTTGCTGCGCCAGTTCCTCGACGATCTCCTCGCTGCGCGCCCCGGACACTCCCAGCGGCGGCAGGTGCTCGCGAACGTAGCGCTTCCAATCAGGCATGGCCCACCTGCCCGACCCGCTCGATGGCGCGAATGAATGCGCGCCAGCCCCGCCGCTGCGCGCCCAGCACCTTGCGTCCCGCGGGCGTCAGGCGATAGTAGCGGCGCCGGCGCTGCCCCGGCTTTTCGATCCACCGGCCGTCAATCCATCCGCGCCGCTCCAGCCGGTACAGCATCGGGTACAGCGAAGCCACGTGGAACTCCAGAACCCCTTCCGAGCGGCTCTCGATGAGCTTCGCGATTTCGTACCCGTGCCGCGGGCGGTCCTCCACCAGCGACAGGATCAGGACCTCCGCGCTCCCTTTCTTGAACTCCGCGTGGATATTCAATGGCGTCTCCATATGTGGGGCTACTATATATACGCCGCTGCGGGCCAAACGTTAGTAAGAAAAATGCGCTCTCCGTCCTTCGCTTTGCCGCCGGCCCGCCGCTTGTCATCCCCAACCGCCCCGCGCGGGGCGCGTTGAGGAATCTGCTGTTCTCTCTGCCCGCTGCTCTTCCTCGTACAGGCGCTGCGTCCCCTGCCCTTACAGGATTCCGCCGACATGGTGTAACCTCTTCGTCTTACTTTTCGCGCGGTGCGTCATGGCTCGCCGGTTCTCTTGGTAGGGGCACGGCATGCCGTGCCCGCCGGGCGAGAGGCGCGAACGGCTATGCCGCCTACGGAAAATCCGGCCGAAAAGACCCTCGCGCAGCTTGGCCTGTCGCGTTCCGGCGAAGTTCCGCCGCTCTTCGCAGAGGCTTGCGCGGCTTTCGACGCGGCGATCGCGTCTGTTAGCGACGAAACCGCCTGGAAAACGCTCCGCGACCGCTGGCTTGGGCGCAAGTCCGGCGTCCTCACTCTCATCGCCGATAATTGGCTCAAGCCGGCCTCTCCCGCGCTCAAGCCCGCCGTCGGCGCGGGCCTCAACCGGTTGCGCGCCCACGTCGAAGCCCGGCTCGAGGAGCGCCGGGCCGCCCTCGCCGCCGGCGCAGCGCAAACCGCCTCGCACATCGATCTTTCCCTTCCCGGAGTCACGCGCCCCTCCGGTTCGCGCCACATCCTCACCCAGGTCTTCGCCGAGGTGGAGCGCATCTTCCTCGAAATAGGCTTTTCCGTAGTGGAAGGCCCGGAAATCGAGACGCCTTACTACAATTTCGAAGCCCTCAACATTCCGGAGTTCCATCCCGTCCGCGACGATATGGACACGTTTTACCTCGACGTGCCCAGGTCCTTTCCCGGCCCGCTCCTCCTGCGCACCCACACTTCCCCCATGCAAATCCGCACCATGGAAAAGCAGAAACCCCCGGTGCGGGTCATCGTTCCCGGCAAGGTTTACCGCCGCGACAATCCGGACGCCACCCACTCCTTCGCCTTTCACCAGGTCGAAGGCCTCGCCGTGGACACCGACATCACCTTCTGCGATTTCACCGGCACCATCGAGCACTTCGCTCGCGAATTCTTCGGTCCCGGCGTGAAGGTCCGCTTCCGGCCCAGCTACTTCCCCTTCACCGAGCCTTCCGTCGAATTCGACGCCTCCTGCATCTTCTGCGGCGGGAGCGGGGCCTCGTCCGGCGGCGTCTGCTCGAAGTGCAAAGGCGCCGGCTGGATCGAACTGTTTGGCGCGGGCATGGTGGACCCCGCGGTTTACGGCTTCGTGAAGTACGACGCCGCGAAGGTCAGCGGTTTCGCCTTCGGCATCGGCATCGACCGCCTGGCGCAGCTCAAGTACGGAATCGACGACATCCAGGTCTTTTTCCAGAACGACGTGCGTTTTTTGCGGCAGTTCTCGTGACGCGAGCTATCGTGTTTTCGGCTTTTTCTTGGGAACGTAGTCGGCGCAATCGCACAGCCCCGGCTTTGTTGCGCTGCCCGGCTTGGGAAAATGGCAGCGGTATTTCCCGAGTTTCATGCGGTGCCACATCACGCCGTGGCCGCAATTGGCGCACGGCTTCTTGTTCTTCGGTTCGTGGTTCATCGCATATTGCTATGGCGCCGCCGCGTTTGTTGACTGAGTATATATCCACGGGAACCGCTATGGGAACACAAGTTATCTGTTGTTTAAATGAACGCCTCGTGGATACCAAAGTGGGTCATCCGGCAAGGCCTGTCCCGGGGCGCGCTGGGGGCCCTCCGCGGTGCGAGCCTTGACCTTCGTAGACGCCAAGCAGCGGTTCTCGGGACGCGTGGGAGACTACGCGCGCCACCGCCCGGGTTATCCCCTCGAAGTCTTGGTTATCTTGCGGCAGGAGTGTGGTTTACGGGCGGATCATGTCATCGCCGACGTCGGGTCGGGGACCGGATTGCTCAGCGAGTTGTTCCTCAAGAACGGCAACACGGTCTTCGGCGTGGAGCCGAACGCCGAGATGCGCCAAGCGGGTGAGCAGTATCTGCAGGGCTACACAGGCTTTACGAGCGTCGCGGGGTCGGCAGAGGCTACGACCCTCCCCCGCGCCTGCTCCGATTTTGTCAGCGCCGGCCAGGCCTTTCATTGGTTTGAGCCCAACGCGGCCCGCGCCGAGTTTCGGCGCATCCTTCGGCCTGGGGGCTGGTTCGTCGCCGTGTGGAACTTCCGGGACAAGGAAACAAAGTTCGGCCGGGCCTACGAGAGCCTCCTCGAGAAATACGGCACCGACTACACCAGCGTGCGCGAGGCCTATCCGAAAGGCCACGACCTCGACGCCTTCTTCCAGGGCGGCCCCTACCTGCATCGTACGATGCCTAACCTCGGCCTTTTCGACTGGGATCGCCTCGCCGGCTGGCTCCGCAGCAGCTCCTTCGTGCCTCGGGAAGGCCACCCGAACTTCGAACCGATGATGGCTGCCTTGCGCGAGCTTTTTGATGCGCTCCAAAGGGGCGGCCAGGTGCAGGTGGAAAACACGACGCATCTGTACGCCGGGCGGATCCCCGAAAAGCGGAACTAGAGGATGAAAGTCGTTTACAACTGGTTGAAGGACTTCGTGGACGTCCAGGCGACGCCCGCGGAGCTCGCCTCGCGCCTGGCCCTCTCCGGCACGAACATTGCCGGCATCGAGCAGACGCCGCAGGGCGCCGTGATTGACGCCGAGCTTTCCACGAATCGCCCGGACTGCCTGGGCCACTACGGTATCGCCCGCGAAGTCGCCGCGGTGTACCGCGTGCCGCTGAAGGCCTTTTCGGCGAAACCGAAGGAGTCCGTCCGCGCGAAGGCCGCCGACGCCGTGAGCGTGGAAATTGCTTCGCCGCAGCTCTGCGGGCGCTTCACCGCGCGGGTCATCCGCGGCGTGAAGATTCAGCCTTCGCCTGCCTGGCTCAGCGAGCGGCTGCAGGCCGCCGGCGTAGCCAGCATCAACAACGTCGTGGACGCGACGAATTACGTCCTGCTGGAGTTGGGCCACCCGCTGCATGCCTTCGACTACGCCAAGGTGCGCGACCACCGCATCGTCGTGCGCGCCGCGAAACGCGGGGAGAAAATCAAGACCCTCGACGGCATCGACCGCCAGCTCGCCC
>DASPOW010000291.1:0-3703 GCA_035625855.1 Candidatus Methylomirabilota bacterium
TAACCCCTGTGGAATGTGCACTTGCGGGAATTTGGCAAATAACCCCTTTAGAATCCGCACTTCCGAAATCATTAGACTTAAAGTCCTTCAGAATGAACACTTCCGTGAAAACGCCCGGGGGTGGGGGCGGGCTGCCTTGCCAGTCACGATCCCCCGAAGCCGAGTCCTCTGCATTCTTTCAGGTCCGGCCGCTCGCCTGCACTGTTCTGCGCCGGCAGCTGGCTCGCCACTCGTTTACTCTAAGTCCGGCGAGGGGCTGCTCTCCGGTATTTGCTTTTTCTTCGCCTTATGCTATAGTCCCCGCCGGCTTGTGTGGCGGGCCGGCCCGGCGGAAAGGCGCGTGCATCCCGATGAACCGCGTGGTAAAGTGCACGGACTCGAACGTCCCCGCTCGGAAGGCCCTGCTCTCCCGAATCCTCTATCGAGGTGTGACATGGCTGACGAAAAATTGAAATTGCTGGACGCCGCGATCGCGCAGATTGAAAAGAGCTACGGCAAAGGCTCCATCATGCGCCTCGGCAGCCGCGATGTTCTTGTTCCCGTAAACGTGATTCCCACCGGCTGCCTCTCCCTCGACGCCGCCCTCGGCGTCGGCGGTTTCCCTCGCGGCCGCGTTATCGAAGTGTACGGCCCGGAATCCGGCGGCAAGACCACGCTCACCCTTCATGTCATCGCCGAAGCGCAGAAACTCGGAGGCCAGGCCGCCTTCATTGACGCCGAGCACGCCCTCGATCCCGCCTACGCGCGCAAGCTCGGCGTGGACGTGGACAACCTCCTCGTCTCCCAGCCGGACAACGGCGAGCAGGCCCTTGAAATTGCCGAAGCGCTCATCCGCTCCGGCGGCGTGGATGTCGTCGTGGTGGACTCCGTCGCCGCGCTCGTGCCCAAGGCCGAGCTCGAAGGCGAGATGGGCGATCCCTCCATGGGCATGCAGGCGCGCCTGATGTCTCAGGCCCTGCGCAAGCTCACCGCCATCGTCTCCAAATCCCGCACCTGCCTCATCTTCATCAACCAGATTCGCGAAAAAATCGGCGTCATGTTCGGCAACCCGGAAACCACCACCGGAGGCCGCGCCCTGAAGTTCTACGCTTCCATCCGCCTCGATATCCGCCGCATCCAGGCCATCAAGGAAGGCGACCGCGTGGTCGGCTCGCGCACCCGCGGCAAAGTCGTCAAGAACAAGGTCGCAGCGCCCTTCCGCGAAGCCGAGTTCGACATTCTCTACGGCGAAGGCATTTCCGGCGAAGGCGACCTGCTCGACCTCGGCGTCGAAAAGGGCGTCGTCGAAAAGAGCGGCACGTGGCTCAGCTTCGGCGGCGAGCGCATGGGCCAGGGCCGCGAAAACGCCCGCGTCTTCCTTAAGGAGAACAAGGACATTCGCGCCAGGCTCGATGCCGCCTTGCGCAAGAAACTCGAGCTTCCGTCGCCCGCCGCGGCCGGGTCAAATTCTGAAGCGGCCGCAGCGCATGGCGAAAAGCCCGCGGCCCACGCCGCCGCCGCTTCCGCCGGCGCCGCCAAGGCCAAACCCGCTTCGCGCTAGTGCATCAGGCCTGCGCGCCGCGCTCGCGAATCCCGCGCGCTGCGAATTTTGCGCGGCAACGCGAATGCCGCCAATTTGGCCTTCGCTCGTGTAGAATGCGCGCGTTCCTGCCCTGAGCATCGCGTGGAGGCTTCTGTGAGTCTGTTCGTCGTCAAGCCGCTCGACCGCATCCTCTCCGAATCGGAGTCGGACAACCTGCTGCGCCGCTCGCTCGGTCCCGTCGCGCTGATCATGCTCGGCGTCGGCGCGATTATCGGCGCGGGCATCTTCACGCTGACGGGCGTGGTCGCCGCGACGAACGCCGGCCCCGCGATTATCCTTTCCTTCATCCTCGCCGCGGTCGGCTGCGTCTTCGCGGGACTGTGCTACAGCGAATTCTCCACGATGATTCCCGTCGCGGGCAGCGCTTACACCTATTCCTACGCGACGATGGGCGAACTCGTCGCGTGGATTATCGGCTGGGACCTGATTCTCGAGTACTGCGTCGGGGCAGCGACGGTTTCGATCGGATGGTCGCAGACGCTGGTATCGCTGCTGCACACCTTCGGAATCGACCTGCCTCCTTCGCTGGTCGCTTCGCCGTTTCAGCCGGTCTTGCTCGCCGACGGCACTTCGATTCACGGCGTCATCAATCTTCCCGCGGTGCTGATCGTGGTGCTGGTTTCGCTGGTACTGATCCTGGGCATTCGAGAATCCGCCGGCGTCAACACTCTGATTGTGCTGCTGAAGATCACCGTGATTCTCGTCTTCATCTTCCTCGGGTGGAGCTACATTCGCCCGTCGAACCTCGAGCCGCTCCTTCCGCCAAACACCGGCGCGTTCGGCGCCTTCGGCTGGAGCGGCGTGCTGGCCGGTGCGGGAGCGATCTTCTTCGCCTACATCGGATTCGACGCGGTGAGCACCGCGGCGCAGGAAGCCAAGCGGCCCAGCCGCGACATGCCGGTCGGCATCATCGGCTCGCTGCTGATCTGCACGGCTCTCTTTATCCTGTACGCGCACGTGCTTACGGGCATGGTCAATTACCGGGAGCTGAACGTGGCCGCGCCCATTTCTCTCGCCCTGGCGCTGATGCACAATCCGTGGATTTCGACGCTTATGAATCTGGCCGTGCTCGCGGCGCTGACTTCGGTGATGCTGGTCATGCTGCTCGGGCAGTCGCGCGTATTTTTTTCCATGGCGGGCGACGGGCTGCTGCCTCGACTGTTCGGCGAGGTGCATCCGCGCTTCCGGACGCCGTGGAAGTGCAACCTGGTGCTGATGGTTTTTGTGGCGCTGTTCGCGGCCTTTGCGCCCATCCGGGTGGTCGGGCTGATGACCAGCATCGGCACGTTGTTCGCGTTCGTGCTGGTGTGCGGCGGAATCATCATCATGCGGCGCACAAATCCCGGTCTTCCGCGGCCATTCCGAACGCCCTGGGTTCCGGTTGTGCCGGTTATCGGCGTGCTCGTCAATCTCGCGCTCATGCTGGGTTTGGGCTGGACGAACTGGCTGCGCCTGCTCGTCTGGCTGGCCATCGGATTGGTCATCTATTTCGCGTACAGCCGCTTCCACAGCAAGATTCGCGCCGCCGGGGGCGAATGAGCCGCCCTATGTTTGGCGCGGCGTCGAATACCTGTTCAGAGCGCCTTTCGCGGCGTGTTCGCGACTGCCCATCCTGGCAGCCATTCCTGTCCTGCGGGGCAACGTGAACGACAGAACACACGGCCTCGTACTGGCCCTACCCGGCTATTGCCGGAAAGCCCCGGTTTCCCTAGACTGTCCCGTGCCTTAGGGGGAGGCGCGTCGAAAGCCGGTGAAGGGGCAAACGGCGCACCGTACAGCGCGTCTAATAAAGAGCTAATGAGCCGCCCAGCGCAATTCGCCAAAGAGATCACCGCGATCCTCCTTTCTTCTCTGTTCGCGGTTCCGTTGCCCGCGGCAGCGGCGGGCGCGGGCAAGTCCGCCTCCAGCGCGGCTTCTCCACGGCCCCCGGTAAAAAGCGCAAGGAAGCGCGCGCCGAAAGTGGTGGATCCGGCGGCAGGCGATGTGCCGGACTACGACGATCCCGCGATTCGCTCCGCGGCCGTGGATGCCCTGGGGCACTACGACGGCACGGTGGTGGCGGTGGATCCGAACTCCGGCCGAATCCTCACCATCGTCAATCAGAAGATGGCCTTCTCGGAC
>DASPOW010000292.1:0-5248 GCA_035625855.1 Candidatus Methylomirabilota bacterium
TTTGAGCCTCTCGACCGTTGCGTCGACCGAGTGATGACTCGGTTTGTGGATAATTCCGCTGTCGTCGTCTGCCGTCATGGATGACTCCCTGTGCCAAGGATGCTAATGAGCGGAAGCCCGGACCCAGACCACGTAAATCGCCATAGCCAGTCCGACCAGGGCCAGAAAGAAAGCAATCGCCACGCTTCGCGCGGCCGAGTGCGAGTACGATGCGTCGCCCCGGTCCAATTGCCGAACCAGCTTGAGGTGGCGGGAGCCGGCAAGAACATTGACGATGATCCCCACGGCGATCAGCGCCGTGCCAAACCACAAAGACAGCCCGTAAGACGCCGCCACGGCAGGGCGCTGCATGAACTCGACCTGCTGCAGAAACAAACCAAAGCGCGCCACAACGAAGCCGAATCCCATCAAGGCCAAACCCGTACGAACCCAGGCAAGAAACGTCCGCTCCGCCGCCAGATAGTCACGGAGGTCGGCTTTCTCCTTCGGCGCGCCTGCCGAGTCCATTTGACCTCTTGAACCTCTCTAACTCCGCAACAGTACCGCACCGAAAACGCCCCGGCCCTATCGCGAGTGCGGCTTAGGACTTCACAGACCCGTTGGGAATCAGGGGCAGGCTGCGCAGGCGGACGCCGGTGGCATCGAAGATTGCGTTGCCGATGGCCGGCGCGATTCCGACGATGGGGCATTCTCCCGCACCGGCCGAGGGCAAGTCCTTTCGGTCGACCAGCACCGTCTCCAGTCTGGGGACGTCGCTGAAGCGTGGGACCCGGTAGCTCGCGAAGCGCCCGTTGGCGATGCGGCCGTTCGCAAATCCCACCGCCTCGAACAACGCTCCGCCGAGGCCCATCACCACCGCCCCCTCAACCTGGTTTCGCAGTTGATCCGGATTGACGATAGCCCCGCACTCGAAGGCGGTCACCACGCGCACCACCTTGACCTCCCCCGAACCGGCGCTCACCGCGACCTCCGCGAACGTAGCAACGTAGCCGAGCTTCTCGAATCCCCCGCCCATCCCGAACCCATGACCGGGCGATTTCCCCCTCCCCCAGCCGAAGTTTTTCGCGCCTTCCTCGAACACGGCGCGCAAACGCTCGTCCTTGAGGTTCCGCAGGCGGAACTCGAGCGGGTCCTTGCCCGCCAGGTGGGCGAGTTCGTCCATGTGGCACTCGCGCGCGAAATGATTCGCCGTGGCTGCAAGGCCCCGGTAGGAACCTTGGCGCAGCGGCGACGGTGTCGGATGAAATCCAATGCGCTGGTGAGGCACGTCGTAATACGTGCGGATGCCCGCGCTGCCGGAGTTGTAGTTGTGGAAGTCCCACGCAATAAGCTTGCCCTCCTTCGAAACGCCGGAGTGGACTTCAATCAGACCGGCCGGTCGGAAGTACGCCCACGTGAATTCCTCCTCGCGCGTCCAGACGACCTTTACTGGATGCCCCGTGGCACGCGCCAGCCGCGCGGCTTCGATGGCGGCTTCGCCGGTGTGTTTGCCGCCGTAGCCGGATCCCGTGTCCGGCATCAAGACCCGAACCTGTTCCTCCCTGAGATGAAAAGCAGTCGCAAGCTCGCCTCGCACGCCGAACGGCCGTTGCGTTCCGGTCCAAACCGTGAGGCGGTCGTCTTCCCATCGGGCAACCGCGGCACGAGGTTCGAGAGGCGCGTGCGCGATGTACGCGACGCGATATGTTTGCTGCAGGCGATGATCGGCGGAGGACAGCGCCGTTTCGACCGAGCCCTGCTGATAGCCCCCTTCGGAATTTGCCGAGGCGTTCTTCTTGAAGTAGTCGAAGACCTCCTGATCGGACGGCTGCGGCTCTGCTCTCCATTCCGCGCGTATCGCCGCTGCCGCCTGCGTGGCCAGAGCCGAACTTGGCGCTGCGACTCCGATGAAGCCGGCATCGCGTACGACCGTAACGCCGGGAATTTTCTCCGCCGTGCTCGTGTCCGCTGAAACCAGCACGGCATTGAATGCGCTGGGCCGAACGACCCTGCCGTACAGCATGCCCGGCAAGTGCTCATCCGAGGGGTAGCGATGCTTGCCCGTAACGAAGTTCCGCCCATCCACCTTGGGCAGCGATTGGCCTGCCACCCTCCACGCCGAAGCCGGAAGGAGCGGATCCTCGGCCGCAAGCAGCTCTGTGAGTTGCTGGCCCTTCACGAGTTCCGCGTAGGTCGCGGAACGCCGCGTCTCCGGATCGGAGACCCTGCCTTCGACGGCCACGAGCCTCTTGCGGTCCACTTGCCACCGGGCCGCAGCTCGATCGATCAAAACGTCCCGCGCTGCTGCGGCCACGCGGCGCAACTGCAGATTCATGACCGGCGTGGTGCGGCTCCCGAATGTTCCCATGTCGAACGGAACGACCTGTGTATCGCCCATCACGATTGCGATGGCGCTCGGCGCCACACAAAGTTCTTCCGCTACCGCCTGTGTCAGCGACGTGCGAATGTTCTGGCCTACTTCCACCTTGCCGGTGAAAGCGGTCACCCGGCCGTCCTCGCCCACATGCAGCCAGGACTGGATGTCCTTGGGTAGCGCGCCCTCCCCGAATCTGCGGCCGCCGCCGGATTCCTGCTGGGCCCCTGCTTCTCGCCAGGCGCATGCGACTAGCAAGCCGGAACCAATCAATTTGAAGAAGTCGCGCCGGTCCGTCTCGAAATGATAGGCGGGACCCGCAGCGAATTCGTAGCGTTCCGGCTCGATCGGTGGCTCCGGCAGAAGCTTGTCGCTCATCGCCCGGCCCCCTGGAGGGTCTTCGCCGCCCGCCGCACCGCCGCCACGATACGGGGATACGTGCCGCAGCGGCAGATGTTGCCTTCCATGTGGTGAACAATTTCGGCTTCCGTCGGATTCGCTTTTGCCTTCAGCAGCGCCGCAGCGGACATGATCATACCCGACGTGCAATAGGCGCACTGCATGGCGCCCTCGTCGAGAAACGCCTGCTGCAAAGGATGAAGCGTTTCGCCGCTGGCCAGGCCTTCGATCGTCGTGACGCGCTTTTCCCCAACCGCTCCGACCGGCGTCAGGCAGGAGCGTCTCGGCGCGCCGTCAATCAACACCGTGCACGCCCCGCACACCCCCTCGCCGCAGCCGTACTTCGTGCCGGTCAGGTCAAGAACTTCGCGCAGGACGCTCAGGAGAGTCTGCTGCGGGTCTGCGTCCAGGCTGAGCACCGCTCCATTGACGTTGAGTCTCGTGACGTTGGGCATGGCCGCTCGCACAGTCCGACTGTGCCACCTCACGACACGCGCTTCAAGCGCTCCGGGAAAGCACTACTTGTCGGGCTTCGGCTCGCCGGGGACCGCCAAGTCGGGCGGCAATTCGCGCGGAGCGCCGGGGTTCGTCGCCAGACCTTCCAACGTCGCGCGCGAGTGCTGGTCTACGGCGCTGACCGCCGCGACCAGGCACGAATATAGGAACGCCTTGATGCCGGTGCGGAACTGCTCGCTGGATTGCTCCGCGGCGCGTGTCACGTCCTGCTCAAGCGTTTCCCGGCGCGATTCGCACGCGGCGCGGTTTTCAGCCTCAAGAGCCCCGAGCGAGGATGTCACGCGCTGCGTCACTTCCGACGCCACCAGGTCCACTTGCACTTCCGCTTGGCGCCGAAACTCATCGAGGGTCGCTCCTGCCGCGGTCTGCAGCACCGCGCGCGCCTCGGCGACGCGGGCTTCGAGCTGCGCCGAGGTCTCCTTCATCATTCGGTGGGAGTCCTCCATGAGCCGGAGCAGTTGCCGGTCTGCGGCGCGAGCGGCTGCAGCCTCGAAGCCTTCGCGCCCGCGAGCCATGGTTTCCTCAAGCCGCGTGACCAGCTTTGGCTCCGTCTCCCGCGCGAATTTCTCCGCAAGCTTCTTGGCCTCTTCCAGGCTCGCTTCCGTGGCAGCGGTCATCTCCTGCAGCCGCTCAACGACCTCTTCCGCATGAGTACGGTGCTCGGCGAGCCGCGAATCCATCGCCCGGAGCAACTCTTCCTTGGAAGCCGTTGCGCCAACCCCTTGCGGAGCCTGCGCCGCCGCGCCGACGACCTGGCGAACGCCAAGCCGCGACGTTTCTTCGATCGCCCTCAGGGCCGAATGCAGCGCCGGTTGCAGGCTGGCCGTCAGCGCCTCCTGGACCGCCTTCTCCGCCGCGCGTTGCAGTTTCCCGCGAAGCGCTGCGACAAGCTGGTCGGGTGAAATAACCATCCGCGGGCGAACAGGTTCTCCGACCGGTTTCGCTGCGACCTCGGGCACTTCCGCGACAGGAGGCGCCGGCGGCGGCTCGGGCGCGGCGATGCTCACGTCCTGTGGCTCCGCGGTCGCCTGCAAACTCATTTCCCCGGCTTCAGGAAGCTCGGGACCCAGGGTCAACGTCGTGTCTTGTGCGGGCGCCGCCTCGTTTTCCTCCAAGGGAAGTTCTGTTGTGGAAACTCGGCTTTCGCGGCCGCTCATCCAGTCCTCCGGCGGCACCGTGATGCCCCACACGTTGGCAGGCGTTTCCAGTTCGACGCCGACCTGGTACAGGTCGCGCGTGTGCTGCGGCACCGTAATCGAGCGCACCTGGGCGCGTACGGTGGACACCTTGTTGCCGTCCCCCGGATCTGCCATCTGCAGACCGACCCAGGTACCCAAGCGATAGTTGTGGCGGGAGGGATAGCAGCAACCGTGAAGATTCAGCGAGATTGCGTAGGTGCTTTCCTCGAAGGACTGTCCGAAGCGGTCTTGCGCGAGGATCACGAGGGGAACAGCGCGCTCAATTCGCGTGCTGCGGCGAGCATCTATCCCGGTAAAAGTGCGAGTCTCGCTAACGGGCGGTGCCAAGCCCACGTCTTTCCTGCCCCCTGGTGCCCCCAGGAAGCCTACCACTCTCGGAAGAGCCCGCAAGTGGAAAGTTTCGCGGGAGAGCTTCTTACGGCACCGGCGGGGCACTGGCCATGTCGCCTTTCACGACGCGGGCACGGTCGCACCGATTGCGTATCCTTGCGGAACGAGGCACTCTGTGAGCTGGAGCTCATGTCCGAACAATTTATGCAGCGCGCGATTGCGCTGGCTATCGAAAATGTAAATCTCCGCGGCGGTGGTCCCTTTGCCGCCGTCATCGTAAAGAGCGGCCGCATTATCGCCGAAGGAACCAATCGCGTGACGTCCATGAACGATCCCACGGCTCACGCCGAAATCATGGCTATCCGCGAGGCTTGCCGTTCCGTGCGCGAATTTCAGCTGACGGGATGCGACCTCTACGCCACCTGCGAACCTTGCCCCATGTGTCTCGGGG
>DASPOW010000293.1:0-6380 GCA_035625855.1 Candidatus Methylomirabilota bacterium
AGGCAGACATGGCGCGCGAGAAAAACTGGGATCCGGCCGCGTACGACGACAAGTACTCCTTCGTGTGGAAGAAAGCCGCGGGACTCCTGGAGCTTCTCGACGCGCAGCGCGGCGAGCGCATTCTGGACGTGGCCAGCGGCACGGGCCACCTCACGGCGAAAATCGCGGAGACCGGCGCCATCGTCACCGGGATAGACGGCTCGCCGGCGATGCTCCGCCAGGCGCAGGCGAAATACCCGCACGTGGAGTTTGTCCTGATGGACGCGCGGGAAATCACCTTCCGCGAAAGCTTCGACGCGGTTTTTTCCAACGCCGCGTTGCACTGGATTCGGCCTCCGGAGCGCGTCGTGGAGGGCATCGCGCGGGCGCTGCGCCCGGGCGGGCGCTTCGTGGCGGAGTTCGGCGGCAAGGGCAACACCGCACGATTTGTCGCGGCCGCTTCCCGCGCATGGAAGAGCCTCGGCCTGCCAGGCGCGCCGCCCGATCCGTGGTATTTCCCCACCGTGGCCGAGTATGCGGCGCTGCTCGAGCGCCACGGCCTGGAAGTGACCTTCGCAACGCTTTTCGACCGGCCCACGCCGCTCGAAGACGGCGAGCGCGGCCTGCGCAACTGGATCGGGATGTTCGGGGATAGCTTCCTCGAGCCGCTCACCGAGGCGCAGCGCGAGGCGTTCAAGTCCGCGGCGGAGCGCGAGGCGCGGCCGGCGCTCTTCCGCGACTCGCAGTGGATTATGGACCACCGCCGCCTGCGCGTCGTGGCGCGTAAAAGTTGAAAGCCGTGAATCCCGTCAGTCGGCGGCGAGGGCCTGGGAGGCTTCGAGGAGCTCGGGGCGGCGCGGATCGGAATCCGCGTGGTCGCAGACCTTGAGCAGCTCGGCGAAATACTTGCGGCTGGCGGCGCGGTTGCCGGCAAGCTGCGCGGCGTGGGCGGCTCCGTAGAGTGCGCGGAAGCGCCCGGGCTCTTTCGCGAGCGTGGCCTCGAACTGCTCGAGGGCGCGCGCGGGCTCGTTGAGTTCAAGAAGCATCTCGCCGAGCAGCTCACGCGCGGGAGCGAGCGGCCCCGGAGTGACCGCGCTTTTTTCGGTGGCGTCCTCCATTTCGGCGGCGGACTTCATCGTGGCCAGGGCATCTTCGCGGCGGCCGGCGGCGAGGTCGGCCCAGGCCTCGACCTCAAGGCGCTGAATCTCGACTTGGCCGGCCCAGTAGCGCTCACCGGCCTTCTCGAGGCGCGAGCGGAGGTCCTGCAGCGCAAACAGCGACGCCGCGGCGCCCGGAGCGTCGTGGAGGCGAGCCGCGCCCATGCCGCGCGCAAAAATGATGATGGCGTCGGCATAGGGAACCGGCGTCTGGCGCAGCTCGAGCGATGCGGCGCGGCGCCAGTCGCGGCGCTCGAGCGCGAAGCGCGCGGGAATTGCCGCCAGCGCGAAGTATCCCGCGGCGGGCGGCGCCGCTCCGCTGACGGTGACCTTCGGGTCGAAGCGCGCCGCGATTTCGGGCAGCGATTCGAGCACGCGCAGGGCGTTGAGATCCTGTGCAGTCTGCAGGTAGGCGTACGCCATGTAGTCGCTCGCGTGCAGCTCCTCGGCGGTCTGGCCTTCGCGCCGCGCGGACGCGGCGGCCGCACGGTTGCTGGCGATGGAGTCCTGCCAGTAACCGACGCGCGTGAAGGTGTGGGACGGCATGTGCAGCGCGTGCGGCGTGTCCGGCGCGATTTCGGAGTAGCGGCGCGCGGCTTCGAGCGCTTTGGGCGCGAGAGGCGGCACGTCGTAGGTATGGATGAGGTAGTGCGCGAGGCCGGGATGGTCCGGCTGTTCGCGGAAGAGCTTTTCGAGGATGGCGCCGGCCTTGAGGCGCGAGGCGTAGGTTTTGTCGGTGGGCTCCTCGGAGGCGGAGAGCGAGAGCGCGTAGAAGATCTGCGCCTCGTGGTCTTCCGGGTGGTTCGCGGCGAGCTGCTCCATGGCGTCGCGGTAGGCGAGCAGGCGCGCCTGCTGCGGCACGGTGTCGAAGCCGGCGTACAGCTTGGAGACCGCCAGCAGGTAGCCGCGCTCTCGCTCGGTCTTCGCGCCGGCGGCGATGCCGCGGGCGGCGGCGTCGCGCCCTGCCTCGAGCTGCGCTTTGGTTTTCAATCCCGGGGCGAAGGGATTGCTCCACTGGCTGAGCGCGATGCCCCAGTAGGCGATAACGCACGAGGAGTCAGCGCCGAGCGCCGCGTTGAAGCCCTGGATGGCGAGGCTAAACTGGAAAGAGTGCAGCAGCGCGACCGCGCGGTCGAACTCTTTTTGCGCGGCGGCGCTGCAGGACGTGGCAAAGTGCACGGTCCCGATTTTTCGCGGCGCGCCGTGTTCATGCTCCTGCGCCAGCGTCGCGGGCGCAAGGAACACGACGACGGATGCAGCGAGCGTGACGCGTACCGGCCAGGCCATGCGAGCGCCGCTAGTCCGAAGCAGCCGCGGCTTTTTTCTGCTCGGCGCGGACCAGCGGAACGTCAACGAGGTGTTCGGCCAGGAACCAGACCTGGAGTTCGTTGGTGCGAATCACGTCGGATACGATCAGGTCGTTGGTGCCGTCGTCGCCGGCGTCGGCGGCTTGCTTGGCCATGGCCCGCGCTTCGCGCAGGATGAGCTCGTGGGCTTCGAGGAGGCGGGAGATTTGCACGGGAGCTTCCTCGCGTCCGCGAGGGATGCGCGGGATGAGCGTGGTCTCCGCGACGTCCGCGGCCATGGCGATGCTGATGCCGCCGAGGAGCTGAATGCGCTCCGCGATTTGGTCCACGAGTTCGTCCTGCTCGCCGTGGTGTTTATCGAAGAGGAGGTGGAGCTGATAGAAGGTGTGCCCGGCGACCTGCCAATGGTGCTTCTTGTACATGTCGCGAAGGGTCATGGTGTCGGCGAGGAGCTGGTTGAGATTCTCCGTGCTCTCGTGGCAGACCTTTTCGTCGAGGCCGATGGGGAGTTTGGCGATTTTTCCGTAGGGCTGGATTTCGGCCGAGCGCTGGTGCTGGACCGGGCGCGCGTGCTTGGTGCCGGCTTCGAGCTGATTGTACGTCGTCGTGTTGTGCTTGTTCTTGGGGCTCATGTTTCTCCTCGCGGGGTGGTATTGCGGCAGGCACATCATACGCTTTTTGCCGGAAAACGGCGCGTACCGGCGCGGCCCGGTCGGCGCAGCGCCGGGGGACCGGCGATTCAGGAGGAATCGCCTAGCGAAGGGCCGCGGACGCGGGATGCTTCGCTTCCAGCATGGCGGAGATGGGCTCGAGGAAGCGGCCGAATTTCGCGAGGGTTTTCCGATCGTCGGAGGCAAGGGCAGCGCGGACGGCTTCGCGGGTAGCGGCAGTGATGAGTTCGAAGCGGCCGACGAAGACGCGGACAAACCGCGCGGGAGAGGGCTCGATCGAGAGCGGCAGGACGGAGTCCACGTAAGCGCGGGGCACGATGTAGAAGAGGCGGCTGCCCTCTTCGACCCAGGAATCGCGCCAGGTCTCGACCATGGCGTGAGCTTCGTCGCGGAAGAGCCCTTGCGCAACAAGGACGTTTTCCAGTTCGCTTCGGAAGGAATCGAAGGAGCCCGGCGTGGCCGGCAAGTCGAGTACGGCGCGGCCGCTCAGCGCGTTGTAGACGCGGTAGCTGAACTTTGTGCCGCGGCGGTCAATCAGGATGAACGCGGGAATGGGCTGCGAGCCGAGGTTGCGCAGCTCGATTTCGCCGCTGGAGAGGATCTTTGCGGCGAGCGGCAGGGACAGCGAGGCGACGCCGCGATAGAAGAGAAACCTCTCCTGCTGCGGGCCGGAAGGGGAGGCCACGCGGAGCGGCACGGCAGAGGTTTCGCGCGCGGCGAAATAGTGGCTCTGCGGCGAGCCGGATGGGAACGCCGGCTCCGAGCCGGGCGCGAGCGCGACGGAATCCCACGCGATGGTGCCGTCGGCGGAGAGTTTCGAGAGAGCGACGTTCTTGAGCTGGTCCATCGGGGCGACGCGCGCGTGCGGGTACCATTCGGTGATAACGCCCTTCGCGAAGGACGCCCTGACTGACACGGTGGCGGGCTGCTGTGAGTAGAAATAGAGGACCGGCGTTTCCATGCGCACGGTGCCGCGCAGGCCAATCTTGAGATTGGCCATGTTGGTGTGTTCAACGAAAGCCGGAAGATCGGAGGCGGGGGAAAGCGGGGTCCACTCGACGGCGCGGCCGTCATCGCCGGCGACGGACGTGAACGTGCCCCATTCATGGACGACAATTCCGGGCGAGGAGGTGGCTTTCCTGGCGAGGAAAAGCCCGGCAAGGGCGAACAGGACGGCGAGAAGGCCGGCGCAAGAGGGCAACGGCGATGCGGGGCGGGTCGAGCGCGTTCTTGCGGCGATGAGTTTCATGGTGGCGGTGTCCTTTCGCCAGCGCGCAGGGCGCGATTCGGCTGACTGGGAAAAAGACGCGCCCGCGAGCCGCGCGTTAACAGCGAAGCCGCGGCGCGAAGTTGCCGCAAAAGGGCCGGTCACGTAGAGTTTTGGCTATGAGCGCAGAGTTCGAGCCGCATCCCCTGCTGAAGAACCCGCACTTGATGACCCTTGCGGGCACGTTCTGGCGGCGGCGGTTCCGGCTCGCGCCGGCGCGGGAGCGGCTGTTCCGCGTCGAGGAAGGGACGCAGATTCGCGGGTGGTGCCACTGGCAGCCCGGGGAAGCCAGGGACAAGCCGGTGCTGGTGCTGGTGCACGGGCTCGAGGGTTCGAGCGAGTCCGGCTACATGCTGGGCATCGCGGAGCTGGCGTTCCGGCGCGGGTTCCACGTGGTGCGCCTGAACCAGCGCAACTGCGGCGGCTCGCAGCAGCTGACGCCGACGCTGTACAACTCCGGACTGAGCGGGGACTACCGAGCGGTGCTGGACCAACTGGCGAACGAAGACCGCTTCAGGGCGATCTGTTTCGCCGGGTACTCAATGGGCGGCAACCTCGTGCTGAAAATGGAGGGAGAACTGGGCGGCGCGGCTCCGGCGGCGCTGCGCGCGGTGTGCGCCGTGTGCCCCGCGGTGGATCTGGCGGCCTGCGCCACGGCGCTCGAGCAGCGCGGGAATTACATCTATCAGCGGCATTTTGTGCGCAGCCTGATGAAAAACTACACGCGCAAGGCGGCGCTCTTCCCGGGGCGCTACGCCCGCGACGGGTTCGGCGCGGTGCGCACGGTGCGGGAGTTCGACGAGAAAATCACCGCGCCGTGCTTTGGCTTTCGCGATGCCGCGGACTACTACGAGAGGTCGAGTGCGCGGAGCGTGCTCGGGCGAATTCGCGTCGAGACGCTGGTAGTGGCCGCGCAGGACGATCCCTTCGTGCCGTACGCGGTCACGCTGGCGGCGGGAGTGCAAGAGAATCCTGCGATTACGTTTGAAGCGCCACGGCACGGCGGGCATTGCGCGTTCATTTCGCGGCGCGGCGGAAGCGAGCGCTTCTGGGCGGAGAAGCGAATCGTGGAGTTCTGCGCGGCGAAGTGCCGATAGCTCAGGCGACGGGTTTTTCGAGGGAGTTGGCGAAGGAAGGCGTAAGGAGCTGCGCCGGGCCGTCCGCGGCGATCACCATCAGGTCCTCGCAGCGCAGGCCGAATTTTTCGGGGACATAAATCCCAGGCTCGTTGGAAAAGGTCATGCCCGGCTCGAGGAGAGTCTTGCTGCCGCGCACCAGATAGGGATGCTCGTGGCCGTCGAGGCCGATGCCGTGCCCGAGCCGGTGCGTGAAATACTTGTAGTCGGGCCCATAGCCGGCGGAGGTGATGACGGCGCGAGCGGCGTCGTCCACGGAGCCGGAGAGGCGGCCGGCGCGCGCGGCATCGAGCGCGGCATCCTGCGCGCGGCGGACGATGTCGTAAGCGCGCAGAAGCTCGGGGGAGGGCTTGCCGAGCACGCCGGTGCGGGTGACGTCGGACTGGTAGCCGTCTACCGACGTTCCGCCGTCGATTAACACGACTTCCCCTTCTTGAAGCTTCTGCGGCTTGATGGTGCCGTGAGGGAGCGCGGCAGAGGGGCCGATCAACGTCAGGGCGCCGCCGCGCAGGCCCATTCTGGCGAAGCCCGCTTCGACGAGCCGCCCGAGGTCCTCCTGGGACATCCCCTCCTGCAAGGAAGCAAAGACCGCGCGGTAAACGTCGCAGTTGGCTTCGCAGGCCAGGCGCATCAGCGCAAGCTCCTGCGGCGATTTGCGCGCGCGGCAGCCGATGGTGACGGCATCGCCGGAGACGCACTCGAGGCCGGGCGCGGCCTGGCGAAAGTGATCGAAGAAGGTGAAGCGGGCGGTTTCTTCGATGCCGGCGCGGCCGGAGCGGACGCCGCGCTCGGCCAGCGTCGCGGCGGCGAGCTTCGCAGGGCTTTCGTCCTCCTGCCACACGCGGACTTCGATGGGGAAGCGC
>DASPOW010000294.1:0-10113 GCA_035625855.1 Candidatus Methylomirabilota bacterium
AGGACTCGACCTACCGCGGGGCGATGACCTTCATCCTGCGGCACCTGGGCGAGCACCTGGGGCAATCCATTGCGTACGCGCGAATGAACGGCGTGGTCCCGCCGTGGACCGAAGAGCAGCAGCAGCGGCAGCAGGAACAAAAGAAGCAGCCGGAAAAGAAGCAGTAGCGATCAAGCACGCCGGCAGGCGGCGCGCGCCGCGGCGTGCAACAATCTCCCTTACGGAGGAATCCAAACGGGGCGTGAAATCCTCGGGCGTTTCTCCGGCCAGGCGATGATGTTCTTCGAACGAGCTTCCGCCCGACTTCTCTTCCTGTGCGTCTTGCCGGCGGCGGCCGCGCTATGCGCGCAAACGAGCTTCGCGCCGCGCGAACAAGCGGGCCAGGACGGAAAGGACTCGCTCCTGGACCGGGCCATCGATAACGTAAAGAAGAGCGAAGCGGACAGCGACCTGTACGAGCGAATCGAGCGCGTCGAGTCGCGGAAGAACGCCGGCGACGCCAACCCGGCCGAAGTGAAGTACTTCCGCGTGGACCCGATGGGGATGGGCCTGCACCGGATCGCGCTGGGGCCGGAAGGAAAGCCGCAAGATGCCGCGGCCTACCGCGGAGAGGTGCAGGAACTGGCGCGGACGCTCGAATGGGCCACGCAAAACGGCCGCGACCAGAAAGAGGCGCGGGAGAAATACGCGAAGAGAAAGAAGGACCGCCTGGAATTGATCGAGGCAACGCGCACGGCGTTTCTTTTCACGTGGATCGCCGACGAGCCGCGGCAGGAGCGGATGCTGGCGAAATACCGGATGGATCCGAACCCGGCATACAAGCCGACTTCGCGCTCCACGTCCATCTTATCCAAGATTCACGGGTTCGTGTGGGTGGACAAGGCGTCGGCGCAACTGGCGCGGGTCGAGGCGGACGTGACGGCGGACATCAGCATCGCGGGATTCCTGGTGAAAGTCTACAAGGGCAGCCACTTCATGCAGGAGCGCTACGAAGTGCAGCCGGGAGTGTGGCTGCCGTCGTTCACGCAATACGATTTCGAGGGAAGGAAATTCATCATCGGGTTCGGAGTGCACGAGAAGGCGTTTGCCGCGCATTACCGGAGAATCGGGCCGCCGGAAGAAGCGCTACCGCTGATCCGTGCCGAACTCGACAAGCCGGCACCGGCCTCCGGGGACCGCTGAAGCGCCCGTCTGCTAGCATGAAGATTACGCGAGGCTCCTGATGTCCTTCCGCCTCTTCGTTCTCATCGGCCTGTGGTGTGCGGCGGGCATGCCGTGCCCTGGTCAATCGGCGGCGCCGCCGGCCCCCGCCCCGCCGGCGGCACAGAACCCGCCTCCCGCCAAGCCACCGGCGAAGAAAGACGCGAAGCCGGCAAAGCATGTCTGGACCAATGAGGATTTGAACACGCTGAACTCGAGCGGCGTCTCCGTGGTGGGAGAAGCGCGGACGGAGAAGCCGGCAAACGCAGGAGCGAAGAACGGGCAGAAGACGAACACCGCGTCCACCGTGGACCTGGCGACGCGCTACCGCGCGGAGCTGATGAAGCTGCGCGGGGACCTGGACCAGACGGACAAGAAACTAGCGGAGTTGCGCGCGTTTAACGCCAACAACGCGTCGGCGAACGGGGGGCGTTCCCCGGCAATCTGGGCTTACAGTTCGGCTTCCGTGCCCGACCAGATCGCGCAACTGGAAGCGCATAGGAAGCAAATTGAAGCGCGCATAGAAGCCGTCGAGGACGACGCGCGGCACAAGGGCATCCCGCCGGGGGAACTGCGGTAGCGCGCGAAACCGAATACGGCGCCCCGCCGAACTTCCGGCGAAAAGCAGGCTTCCGTTGGCGTTTTTCTCAGCCGGACATTCCTACAGCTTATTCACACCCCGTTGTTGTTCTGTTCGCACGATGCCACTAGGGTCAGGCCACGAGACAGGCCGCCGGGGGGACTCGTCTTCTGGCAGGGACTCCCAAGCAAAAGCTTGCAAAGTTCGGCCTTTCCTAGTATGAAAAGGGGCCAGATTGGGCTTTCTGTCATCCGAGAGGGTGTGTGAGACAACCTTTCGAACGGAGTTGGCGGAAAGGGCTCGCGTGTGGGCCAGCGGCTGAAGAAGTTTGGCGCGGCGGCCTGGCTCTGCGGTAGAGATTCTTGGGGTTGAAAGTCTGAGGAGGAAAGCATGCGACTGTTTGCGACTTGTTTCCTATCTCTCAGCCTCGCGGCGATTCCGGCGATGGCTGACGGCAATGCCGCGAAGGACAAGGATTCGGACGGCAAGGCCAAAACCACGGAAACCAAGAAGACCAACGACACGGCAAAGAAGACCGAGTCCGCGTCTTCGGTTTACGAATCGGAGCTGCAGCAGCTAAGAGACCTGCTGAAGACTCAGGCGGAGGAGATCGAGAGACAGCGCCTGGAGATTGAGCGCGAGCACCAGAAGGTGGTGGTGCTCGAGCAGCGTCTGGCCGGCTCCGAGACGGCCGGGGGTCCCGGCGAGGCCGGGGCTGCAGCCGGAGGAGGGCCCGCGGCGGGCGGGGCAGCAGCGGCAACGCCGGCGGTGCGTGGAGCGCAGGAAAAGCCGAAAGAGTCACCGCTATCGTTCCGCATCGGCGGTGCGGACTTCACGCCGGGCGGGTTCGTGGACTTCGAGAACGTTTTCCGGAGCACGAACACGGGGAACGTGGCGGCGACGAGCTTCGGCGCGATTCCGTTCAGCAACACGGTGGCGGGACACCTGACGGAATACCGGTCGACGGGGCAGTATTCCCGGTTCAACCTGACGACGCACGCGACGTACGGGAAGAACGACATCACCGGGTACCTCGAGTTCGACTTCAACGGGAACGACGCCGCGAACGTGTTCGTCACGTCGAACCCGCACACGGACCGGCTGCGGTTGTACTGGCTGGACCTGCGGCGGGGCAAATGGGAGTTCCTGGGCGGGCAGACGTGGGGCCTGCAGACGCCGAACCGCGTGGGCGTTTCGCCGAGGCCGTCGGACCTCTCGCTGGGTTATCACGAGGACGCGGGAATCGGGGTGGGCTACAACTACACGCGCGCGGGGGAGTTCCGCGCGGCGTACCACTTCAACGACAACTGGGTGTGGGCGGTGGCTGCGCAGAACCCGGATCAGTTCACGAACGGCGAAGTCGTTTTCCCCGTTGCTTTCAATGCGCAAATAGCAAGTACCATCAACCAGTTTGACGCAGCCAATCAGACCACGACACCGAACGTCGGCCCGGACATCCTGACGAAGCTGGCTTATGACAATGAATTCGCAGGCGGGCGGCACTTCCACTGGGAGGGCGGCGCCATAGAGACAGCAATGAAGATTACCGTGCTGGCGCCGACGAACGCGACGACGGCGAGTTTCGTAAAGCACACGAACGTGGGCGGCGGCGTGTTCGGAGACGTACTGGTGGACCTGTTCAGGGGATCGGAGGGCAAGAACATCCGGTTCGTCGCGAGCGGGATGTGGGGCAAGGGCATCGGCCGGTATCTCAACGGACTGGCGCCCAATGCCGTGGTGTTTCCGGTGAATGCTTCGGGAGCAACATGCGCGATCGTGGGAACGACGGCGACCGGATGCGATGCCCAGATTTCCGGGGTGCACGCCGGCGACGTGGTCGGAGGCTTCGAGTTCGTGCCGCACCCGAAACATCAGTTCGGGGTCTACTACGGCGGGATGTACGCGCAGCAGAACGCGGCGATCGACATAACATCGACAGCGGCAACCAAACCGTTTATCGGCTTCGGGTTCTACCCGATCTTCAACACGAGCGGCATTGCGCTGACCAGCGGCTCGGCGAACACCAACAACCGCGCGGTCCAGGAAGGCAGCATCGACTGGACGTACACGATGTGGAAGAACCCGCAATACGGAGCGCTGCTGCTGGTGACGCAGGCTTCCTACATTGTACGTTCGCCGTGGTTCGTGTCCGCCGGCGCGCCGAAGAACGCGCACCTCGGCATGGGATACGTCAGCTTGCGGTACGTGCTGCCGTAGGGAGGCGAGGGAGAAACTCCATGAAGCCAATACAAAAACTGCTTCTGGCGCTCCTGGCGTTCTCTCTATCGCTGGCGCTGCCGGTTACCGCGAAAGCGGACGGCAAATCCGACAAGGATTCCGCGGATGCCGCGAAGAAGAAAGCGCCCGGCGATACCAACGACAAAACAGCTGGCAGCCCGGAGGCGAACGCGGCCTTCGAGGCTGAACTGCAGCAATTCAAAGAGCGCGTGCTGGCCCAGGCGGAGAAGCTCAAGCAGCAGCGTGCGGCGCTCGAGAGCGAACGGCAAAGGGTGAAGGCGCTCGAGCAGCGGCTGGGCATCGGCGAGACGGAAGGCGGCGCTTCTCCTGAAGTGCCGGGCACACCGGCATCACCGGGTATTGTGGCGGGCGGGGCTGCAAGTTCCGCGACGCCGGCGACGCCGGCGGTGCGGGCAGCGGCGCAGGAGAAAGAGAAAGAGTCGCCTCTGTCGTTCCGGATCGGCGGCGCGGACTTTACTCCGGGCGGGTTCGTGGACTTCGAGAACGTGTTCCGGTCGACGAACACGGGTTTCGTGACGGCGACGAACTTCTGGGCGATCCCGTTCAGCAATACGGTGCAAGGGCACCTCACGGAATACCGTTCGACGGGGCAGTACTCAAGGTTCAACCTGAAGACCCACGCGGTGTATGGGCAGAACGACATCACCGGGTACATCGAGTTTGACTTCAACGGCAACGACGCGACGAACGTCTTTGTCACCTCGAACTCCCATACCGATCGCATCCGGGTGTACTGGCTGGATTTGAAGAGGGGCGACTGGGAGTTCGTCGGCGGACAGTCGTGGGGCCTGCTGACGCCGCGGCGCATCGGCATCACGCCCAATCCGTCCGACGTATTCACGACCATCGGCGAGGACGCCCAGGTGCACGTGGGGGTGAACTACACGCGCGCGGGGACTTTCTGGGCGGACTACCATTTCAACGAGCATTCGCAATGGGCTTTCGGGGTGGAGAACCCGGACCAGTTCGCCGGGCAGGGCGAAGTTGTTTTCCCGTTGCAGTTCAACGCGCAGCTCGGTGGGCAGCTTGACGCCGCCAACCAAACCACTGTTCCCAACGTCGGCCCGGACATTGTCAGCAAGTTTGCCTATGACACCGACTTCGGGAAGCGCCACTTCCACTGGGAACTGGGCGGTGTATTCACGACGACGAAGGTCACCGTTTTGGGCTCGGCTACGGGATCCCAGTTCGTGAAGCACTCCAAGCTCGGCGGGGGCGGGCAGTCAGACCTGGTCGTAGACCTCTTCAAGACTTCGGACGGCAAACTGCTTCGCTTCATCGGAAACGCGCTGTGGGGCAGCGAAGTGGGCCGCTACCTGATCGGCATGGGGCCGGACGTCGTCGTGGTCCCGGTGTTCCCGAACGGCGGAACGGCCTGCTCGGGAGCGGTGCAATGCGATGTGACGCTTTCGCCGGTGAAGTCCGGAAACCTGCTATTCGGCGTCGAATTCAACACCGGGCCGAAGACGCAGTTCGGGGCGTATTACGGCGGGGCGTACTTCCAGCGCAACGCGTTCCCGGATGTGAGCTCGACTGCGGCGACCAAGCCGATTATCGGTTTCGGCGGAATCAACGAATCGGGTGCCACAACCCAGAACAGGTCCATCCAGGAAGCAACTCTGGACTGGACGCAGACGTTCTGGCGGAACCCGCAGTACGGCGCAGTCTTGCTGGTCACGCAGGGTTCCTACGTGACGCGCTCCCCGTGGTTCGTTGCGGCAGGCGCGCCCAAGAACGCCCATCTATTCATGATTTACGCCAGCCTGCGGTACGTGCTGCCGTAAAGCAAACAACAATCTCAAGCAAAAGGCGGCCGGAGAAAGTTTCCGGCCGCTTTTGTCTTGCAGGCAACTCTGGCTAGAATGAGGTCCGCCGATTCTGATTCCACCGATGCGAAAGGCTGGCCGCATGAAGACTGTTGGACGGACCCTGTTGTGCCTGGTGCTGCTGTTCGTTGCCGCACGCCTGCAGGCTCAAGACGCGCCGCAGGACGCTGAAGGCTGCAAGGATTCCCCGCTAATCACGCGCTTTCCCGGCGGGCACATCAATTCCTGCGAGAACAAGGAGTTCGAACAGGCCGACTTCCCGCTGGGAGTCGACAAGGATGGCAACCCGAAAACGAAGCACCTCGAGGGCGAATACCACTACTGGGACATGGCGACGCGAGAAGGCGTCAGCGAGATTCAGGTGTTCCGCAACTTCCTGACGGCGCTGAAGAATGCAGGGTTCGCGATCGACTTTACGGATTCACCCGGGCAGATCGTCGCGCACAAGGGCAAGACGTGGATCTTCATCGACAACCGGGGAACGTTCTACTACCAGACGATTATCACGGAGAAGGAGATGCAGCAGGAGGTTCAGGCGGACGCTTCCTCGCTGGCCGACGAAATCAACCGGACGGGCCACGTCGCGGTGTATGGAATTCACTTCGATACGGGGAAAGCGGCCATCCTGCCGGATTCGGCGCAGATTCTGGGGGAAATCGTGAAGTTGCTGCAGCAGGACGCGGCGCTGAAGCTGCGCGTCGAAGGACACACCGACAACCAGGGCAACGCCGCCGCAAACCAGGCGCTCTCGGAGAAGCGCGCGCAGGCGGTGGTGGCGTGGCTCGCGGCGCACGGTGTTGGCGCTTCGCGGCTCAGCGCAAAGGGACTCGGGCAGACGCAGCCCATCGCGGACAACTCCAACGAAGAAGGACGCGCGAAGAACCGGCGGGTCGAACTCGTCAAGCAGTAAGCCGAAACGAAAAGCCGCGGCGGGTCATCCACAGCGGAGGATGGGCAGCTTGGATTGGAGAAGACAATTCTGTGATTTTTCCTGAACCAGGATCGCCCACGAAAAGCCGGCCTGCTTGCCTAGGATCCTGAAATCATACAACGGCAGGCTCCGCAACAGTTTTTCTGTCCGGCGGGAGAAGCACTCAGACTAAGATAGAAAGTGATGCGACCACCTTTCTTCGTGTGCGCTTTTGTTCTTGGCGCGCTGCCCGGCCCGGGCTTTGCAGGCTCGCTGCGAGCGCAGTCCGTTGAGACGACTCACGCAAAGGTCGAGTTGCTTGCGGACGTAACCGCGGTTGACTCCGGACAGACAGTCCGGCTGGGTGTGCACTTTGTGCTGGAGAAGGGCTGGCACATTTACTGGGAGAATCCCGGCGATTCCGGACAGCCTCCGGTGCTGAAGTGGAAGGTTCCGGAAGGCTTCACGGCAGGCGGTATCCAATGGCCGCGCCCGGAGCGGATGCAAACGAATGCGCGCGTTGTGGACTACGGCTATCACGACGAAGTGCTGTTAATCGTGCCAATGCGGGCTCCGCAGCGCATCCCGACCCACCCGGGGGAGGCAAGTTTTGCCGTCGAAGCGAAATGGCTCATCTGCCGCGAAGTCTGTTTGCCCGAGCGGGCGACCCTCGCGCTTTCGCTGCCCATGGGCACGCGCGGCAAAGCCAACCCCTCCGTCGAGCAGATTTTCCGTGAAACGCTGCGAAGGCTGCCACACCCACTGCCCGCCGGATGGAGCGCCCGCGCCATCTCCGGCAAGAACGAGTTTGTGCTGGCTGTCAGGCGAGGCAAATCCATCGCGAATGCTGTGTTTTTTCCTCTCGAGCCGGGACAGATCGACAACGCCGCCCCGCAGAAAGCCGAGGCCACGGCGGACGGCGCACGGATCACGCTCCAGAAGTCCGACCAACTCCTCAAGCCGATCGTCGTTCTGAACGGTGTTCTCGCGCTCGCGGATGGCGCGTCCTACAAAATCCACGCGCGAGTGGCGAACCAATAGACCCGCAGGCATAATGGACAGGCTCGATCCGGGTGTAGGAGAACAACAATGAAAAACATCCGCACTGCGCTTCCTCTGGCCATGCTACTCGTCCTCGCCGCGGCGGCCTTTGCCGCGCGCGTTGGAGAGCCGGCGCCGGATTTTACGGCTACGGACAGCAACGGGAAAACTCATCACCTGGCCGACTATAAGGGCAAGTTTGTGGTCCTCGAATGGCACAACCAGGGGTGCCCCTACACGAAGAAGCACTATGTAAGCGGAAACATGCAGCGCCTGCAGAAAGAATGGACTGCGAAGGGCGTGGTGTGGTTCACGGTGATTTCTTCCGCGCCCGGCACGCAGGGCTATGTCACCGCGCCGGAAGAAAACGAGTATCTGAAGAAGATGAATGCGGTGCCGACGGCGGTGCTGCTGGATCCCGACGGCACGCTGGGCCACCTCTATGACGCAAAGACCACGCCGCAGATGTACATCATCGATCCCGGCGGAACGCTGATTTACAACGGAGCGATCGACGACCACGCGACACCCGACCCCTCGGACATTCCCAACTCAAAGAACTACGTTTCGGCCGCTCTGCAGGAAGCCCTGTCCGGCAAGAAGGTGAGCGACCAGGCAACACGGCCTTACGGCTGCTCGGTAAAATACAAGAACTAGCGGCCGAACGCGGCCCGGCCGGAGGCGGCCTTTCAACATACGCGGCCCGCGAGAAACCGGGCCGTTGGAAGTCACTCTTTCGTCTTTCCTGAAGTCCGCTCGGCGCAGCGGACAACTCGCGTTCCCCAACGAGCATCCGTTATAGCCAGATCGTAGTTCTTCTCTGGACGACGGGGGTGGATCATGAAGGTGTACAAATGGTCGTGGTGTGTCTCTCTTCTTCTCGCTAGCGTGTCAGCGGCACAAACCAAGCCGGGAACCTCAGGAGCCGCCGTACCCGTCACGGTAAAGGCTCCGGCCGTGGAATCGCGGCCGGAGAGCGCTGAAAAATCAGGGAAGCTGCCGGTACGCCGCGTGGTGCTCTACAAAAACGGCGTGGGCTACTTCGAGCACCTGGGGCGAGTGCGCGGGAACCAGGACGTGCAGATAGATTTCACGAGCGCGCAACTGAACGACGTGCTGAAGTCGCTGACCGTGCTGGATCTTTCCGGCGGACGGATTACGGGCGTGGGCTACAACTCCGATGCACCGCTGGCGCGGCGCCTGGCGTCGTTGCGGCTGGCGCTCGGCGAAAAGCCGACGGTCGCGGAGTTCCTGAGCGCGCTGCGGGGCGCGCGGCTCGAAGTGCGCAACGGCGCGGCGCCGGCCGTTACCGGGCGGCTGCTGAGCGTCGAGCGCAAAACGCGTTCCGCGACCAACTGGACGGCCGAAACGGACGAGATTTCTCTGATTGGCGAGAGCGGCGAGGTTCGCACCGTGGACCTGAACCCCACGACGTCGATCCGCGTGGTGGAGCATGACCTGCAGACCGAGGTGGGCCGCTACCTTGGACTGATGGCTTCCGCACGCGACCTGGACGCGCGGCGGATGACGATTTCGACGGCCGGCAGCGGCGAGCGCAATCTCTACGTGAGCTACATCAGCGAGGTGCCGGTGTGGAAAACGACGTACCGCATCGTGCTGCCGTCGAAGGCGGACAGGAAGCCGCTGCTGCAGGGCTGGGCCATCGTGGACAACACCGTGGGCGAAGACTGGAACGACGTGGAGCTTTCGCTGGTGGCGGGCGCGCCGCATTCCTTCATCCAGCAAATCTCGGAGCCGTTCTACAGCCGCAGGCCGGTGGTGGCGCTGCCGGAGAGCTACCAGCGCACGCCGCAGACGCACGGCGCGACGCTGATTGGGGGAAAGGGGCGACTGACCGGCGTGGTGACGGATCAGACTGGCGCCGCAATGGGCGGAGCATCTGTGAGGCTGCTCGATGAGAACAACAATCTAGTCGCGCAGACGACTTCCGACGGAAACGGCAACTACACGTTCTTGGGACTCGCCGAAGGGAATTACCGCGCATGGATCGAACGACCGGGCTTCCAAAAAACGGTGGTGAACGGAGTGGTTGTTGGACCCGGCGAAAGCCAGCTTAATTCCAGCCTTCAGGTAGGGTCGGCGAGCACCGTGGTTGAAGTCACAGCGAACTCGCCCGGCGTTGAGAACTCGATGTCCAATCTTGCGTTAGTGGCACCGGGCGTCGCTAACCGGCCACATGTGGGTCGCGAATCAATGGGCATGGCATCAAAGGCGGACCGGTTCACGAGCAACGATACAAACGGTGGGGCCTTTGCAGCATCGCCGGAGTACGTGAA